>JBOHVR010000427.1:0-5211 GCA_050735755.1 Binatia bacterium | reverse complement strand
CCGAAACGCCGCACGTCGACTTTGTCGCGAAAGCGCTCGGGAATCTCGTTGATGAAGTAGTGCTTGTATTGCTCCGGTTCCACATCGATGTCGGCTTGCGCCCTGACCAGGGAACGCATATACCGCTCGACGTTGCCTGAATCTGCGTCGCGCGGAAACATAAAGGCCATCATGAACGTCGTGGAGACAATTTTCCGAAAGCCATGCTGCTCCAACAGGTACAATTGCGGTCCCCAGACATTCACCGCAGGGATCTTCCGCGCCAGGGCCGCATCGACGCGAGACCAAGACGTTCCAACGAATTTGAGCGCGATGTCTTCCGGCGGCAGAAAGACCTCGAGAGCCTGCAGAGCGGAATAATGGCTCCCTGAATGGTACCCGACCGCAATGTCCTTGCCCGCCAGCTCGCCGGGCTCGGAAACGCTGGAATCGCCCGGGACAACAATGGCCGCTTCGCAAACACTGTAAGCCTTCCCCCACATAACGCCTTCTCCGACCTTCGCGGACTGGTTTATCGTCCAATGGCAGGCACAGCTGACATCGCCGGCGTTTTTCCCCTTGCGCCCGTGTCCTTCGGCATAACGTTCGAATGCGCCAAAACGGTTATCCGCGAGCGAAACTGGTGAATCGACGGCGGCGAGCCGGGGCGTATTCTTGCCGCTGCCTTCTACATTGAGTTCGTAGTCGAGACCTTCCTCACGGAAATAGCCCTTTTCGTCGGCGACCCAATCGTTGAGCCTGCCATGAGGTTGAATAATGAGCTTCGCCATGTCGCTACTCCCCTCTAATTTATTCTGCCGGATGCTACGTCATCAGTCAGCATATTTGCAAATCCCGTTCACGGCCATGCTTAGTCAAAAAAGCCGTGAACGAAAGATTAGCAGAAACTGCCTTTGAATATGAGCAAATAAAAGCTCGCAACTTTTTCAATGCCGGACAATCGGTGGTATGCCTGGATCGCCAGCCAAAACGGTGTGCGGCTCTCTCATCCGCGGCTTCATGGCGGTTTATCCCGGCGCTTACCTGACCCCTTTAATTCCTCTCGGGGAGAGTCTGCTCATCAATCCAGTCTCTGCATAATTTGAGTCCGTGTTCCTCGGCTTGTTTCTTGGCCTTAAAAGTCAGGTCCGTGGGGGCGTCGATTCGTTTAATCTCTATTGTCTGGTTTAGGTCCCGATCAAAAACCAGCCCGCGCGAGCACCAGCGATGCTCAGGTGCGGGAACCGCTATTCCATAAATAGGATGGCCTTTGTACTTTGTCATTGTCGTCGCCCTTTGTCGTGCCGATTCCGCTTCTTGCTTGCTTCGATTAATGCCGGACCTACCGTGCCTGTATACCCAAGGGAGCTGAAGGCATGCGGAAGTAAGACCGTGACTAAAAAACACAAAGCATACCTGCCGAATGTATTCGCCTTCATTGTACACCTCGCATATCTCGCAGGGTAGGGCGGTACTGTAGGCCTCTTCTGTTCCCACTCATAGACTCTGTCAATCGCTTTGGCGACACACGACTCAGTACCTTCAACCTCTTCAACGCGTTGAGTACTGTCAGGTGGCTCCCGAACGTCTGGTGGGAATTCCCCTGATCTCCCTGTACAACCTCGATCACGGGATCAAAGAGCTCGAGCGCTGCAAGAAGGAGGGCCTCAAAGGAGCGCTCATCTGGCAGGTTCCGCCCGAGCATCTATCTTTCACTTCAGACTATTATGACCCGTTTTGGCAGGCGGCGCAGGATTTAAAGACGCCGGTTAACCTCCATATTTTGACGGGCTTCAATTACAGCCGGTACCGCAGGCAGGGTCTGGAGGTCTACCGGGCAAGCGTCAACAAGAAACTGGCGGACGCTGTCAATTCGTTGTTTGATATCGTTTTCTCAGGCGTGCTGGAGCGATTTCCCCGTCTCAAGATCGTGCTGGTGGAGAACGAAGTGGCCTGGATACCATTTCTCATACATGAGTGGGACAAATTTTACGTGCGCCACAGCCCTGAGCATCCGATCTCGCTCTCCAAGCTGCCCAGCGAATACGTGAACCAACAGGTTTACGCCACCTTCTTCAGCGATCCCACGGGCGGACAACTGCTACACTGGTGGGGTGCCGATACCTGCATGTGGTCGAGTGATTATCCCCATGCAGCGTCAACGTGGCCGCACTCGCGGGAGGTCATCGCCCGGGAACTGGGCCATCTCCCCTTGGACGTGCTCCGCAAGGTGCTGAGAGAAAATGTGACGAGACTCTACGATCTCAAGGTTCCCGGGGTGAGCAGTTAGAGTCACGATCCTTAGGATTTATCAACAAAAGTGATCGCATAGATAGCCCGACAGAGGAGGTGAATCATGAAGGACGCCTTCGTCAAGGTAGCTGCTTTGTTATCGGTCCTTTGGGCGGGTCACTCCATTGCGCTTGCGGCATCTCCGAGTCCCGGCTTGCTCAAGGCCAAGCAGGAAGCGGATGCCAGGGGCTATATCTTCGAGACCAGCCACGATGAAATTGTCGCCAAGGCCAAGAAGGAGGGAAAGCTCCGCGTCATTACTTCTTTAGAGCCGGAGACCTATGCCTCATTCAAGAAGGCTTTGGAGAAAAGGTATCCCTTCCTCGATGTCCATATAGAGGAAATCACCGGCACCGATTCCAACCAGCGCTTTCTTCTGGAGATGAACGCTGGCGTGGTGGATTGGGATAGCGTGCATGCTGCCCCAGACTTTTATTCCAAGTACCTACCGCATTTCAAAAAGTTCGATATCCTGGGCATGGCCGATCATGGTGTGTTAGCCATTCCGCGCCAGATAGTAGACGCTAAGAATCGAAATGTAGTGGTGCTGGTAAGCTATCTAGGGGTGGTAGCCTACAATAAGAAGCTCATCGCACCCGACAAGGTCCCTAACAGCTGGGAGGATTTCTTGAAGCCGGAGTTCAAGGGCAGAAAATTCATCGTGGACATCAGACCTCAGGCTTTACCGTCTCTGATACCCGTTCTGGGAAAGGAATGGGCCATAGACTATGCGAGGAAGCTAGCTGCCCAGGAGCCTGTTTGGGCTCGAGGCCAGTCGCGAGCGATAAGCTCAATCACCGCCGGGGAGTATGCCCTTCACCACATGGTTAACTATCACTCCACCGTGCGGGCTATGCAAAAGGATCCCAGCGGTTCTCTTCAGTTCAAGATCGTTGAGCCGGTGCCGGTTCGGCTCACTTTGGCAGAGGGGGTTTATGAAAGAGCGCGGCATCCTTATGCCGGCCTCCTTTTCTTGGAGTACGTCGCCAGCCCGGAAGGCCAGGCCATTCTCGACAAGTATTCACCCCTAGCGTCCTCAATTTACTCGCCAGGCTCCCACAACGAGAAGTTGATCAAGGGCAAGAAGGTAGCAGTAAGCACAGCCGAGCACTTCGAGAAGCAGGAGGAGTGGCGCAGTCAAATCGTAGAGGCCTTCGGCTTCCCCAAAGCGACTCTCAAATAGAAGGGTGACGGATTGCTTGCGAGGAAATTTTTTAGCCCGGCAAACGAAGAGGTGATCTATGGAAAACCGATCCTGCTGGTTTAGAATGACCCTTTTCCTAGTTATTGTTTCCGTCCCGCTGGTTTTTTCGCGAGAGGCGTTAATTAAGAAGATCCTCGTTGCTTGGGGCTTAGCCGCGGCAAAGTAGAACTGATGTCGCCATGACGGCCGAAGAGGTCTTGTTGACTTAACTAACCCATCAACTCTAGACCCCTATTCTCTATTCCAGGATGCGTTGAACATGAGCGACTCAAGGGCTGCCGGACTGGCGGATCCGAAGGAGGTTAACCACCGAACCACGCTCTCAGGAGCCCAGGACTCATCCCTTGCTACGGAGGAAAGCTATGAAGCGCAGCACTCATCACATCCTCACAACGCACACCGGGAGCTTGCCTCGTCCCTCGGACCTGGTGGACATGGTGCTCCGAAAGGACGCAAAGCAACCGGTGGATGAAGCGGTTCTTGCTATGCGCATCCGTTCTGCGGTCGCGGAGGTGGTACGCAGGCAGGCCGAGCTCGGGATCAGCGTCCTCAATGACGGCGAGCAGGGCAAGCCCGGTTACTCCACTTACATGAAAGACCGCCTCACCGGCTTTGAGGGTGAAAGTACGGCTGCCACCGTGTCAGGCGAAGCCAATGACTTTCCGGAGTACACCGCCCGCCGCACGGGAAGAGCCTCTCCCAAGCGCCCTGCGTGCACCGGTCCCATCGCTTGGAAGGATCGGGACGCCCTGCGCAAGGACATTGAAAACCTGCAGGCCGCTGTCAAAGACGTCCAACCCCAAGAGGTATTCATGACCGCCGCCTCGCCGGGCGTGGTGCCGCACTTCATGAAAGACCAATACTACGGGAGCGAAGAGAAGTATTTATCCGCCCTGGCGGACGCCCTGAAAGAGGAATACGACGCTATCCACCGTGCCGGCTTCGTGCTTCAGGTGGACTGTCCCGACTTGTGCATGAGCCGCCACAACCGGTTTCCCGATCTGAGCACAAAGGAGTTCAAGAAGATCGCCGAGCTTCACGTGGCGGCGCTTAATCACGCCTTGCGGGACATTCCGGCTGATCGGGTGCGCCTGCACATGTGCTGGGGCAACTACGAAGGCCCGCACCACCTGGATATCCCGCTCACTGAAATCATCGACGTAGCGCTCAAGGCCAAAGTCGGCGCTCTCTGCTTCGAGGGCGCCAACCCCAGACACGAGCACGAGTGGGTCGTCTTCAAGGAGTTTCATCCCCCTGATGGCTTGGCCATCATTCCAGGTGTCATTGACTCCACGACCAATTTTGTGGAGCACCCGGAGCTTGTGGCGCAGCGCATTGCCCGCTACGCGGAGGTCGTGGGCCGCGAGAACGTCATCGCGGGCACAGACTGCGGCTTCGGCACCTTCGTGCGCGCAGAGCCGACCATCGACCCGCGCATCGCGTGGGCCAAGCTCAAGTCGCTGGCAGACGGCGCGGCCATCGCCTCAAAGCAACTTTGGCATTAGCGGGCACCCTCGCTCAGAGAGTACCTTTTCTTTCATTTTTCGGACGCCCGCGCGCTCGCAAGGTGCTTGTCGAAGGGTGAGTTCCAGCGCGGCCGAGCATGTTCCTCTTCGTATTTCTCAGCTTACTTGGGGTGGAATAATCTCAATGAGAACCGCCTCGGGATCGGCTCCGTACCGCCAAGGCAACCCCACACTTCCCAACCCGCGCGAGACGATCAGCATTGAAGAGCC
>JBOHVR010000426.1:0-5539 GCA_050735755.1 Binatia bacterium | reverse complement strand
GTACAAGAGTACCACAAGGATTACGGAAACGGTTAGGTAGCGAAAGAGAACGTAGTTACGTGAGCGCCAAGCCAAGTAAGCTCCCCATAACGCAAAGATAAAGACAGGAGAGTAGATCAGGATTCCACGGCTTGGGCTGAAGAGAATTCCGGGAAGTCCTTCCGCAAACGGTGTTGCCCAGCCGTTTCCGGAAAAGAAGCCCTGATCGTATCCCATTCTCATGACCGATCCGAAATACCAGAGATTGTAACCCGCCACGAACAACACAGACGGCAGCGCCCCGAGCGCGAAAGCAATCCATTGTTGGCGGTGACGGTGCAAGACGTAAACCGCCAGGGGAACCGCTACCAAAATATCGGTCGGACGGCACAAGACTGAACCTCCTAGAGGCAGGCCCGCCAACCCAACCCATCGCTCGCGCTCTCGGCCGCGCACCAGCCCATATAGGCTCGCGACGAGGAGGAGTTGGCTTGGCCCGTGCTGCCAAAGACCTTGACTGCTGATGCTCAGCGAGCTTGTTCCAAAGGCATAAATCAGCGCGAAAAGAAGCGCCGTCTTTCCCCCTTCGATGCTTGCGATGCACTGATAAATAAGCGCCGCTGAAAGCGCCACAAAGACCGATGCGGCGATTTTTTCAACCTGAATCATTAGATTTGACTGAGCCGAAACTCCAGAGACGAAAGCGGGAATGTAGAATGGCAGAGCCATGATGGCCGGTCCTGGTGGATAAGCCGATACCAGATGTTTTTCAGCGCGAACAAGGTAGGGAGGAATTCGCTCCGAATAAAGAAATGTGAACTCCTCGAGGTCGAAATCCATTTCTTCCAAGATGCTGTACGGAAGGAGCCGCGTGGAATTGCTATCGACTGCAAAGCTGTGGGTACCGTTTGCGTTGTAAATGAAAACGGCTACGAGAAAAAGGCTTTCCAACCTCGACGCGCAAAGAATCGCTGGGAGAGGTACTTTCGCGCCGCGGTTGAGTGATCCAAAAAGTTAAATGGATTTTTCCGGACATCTCGAATTATCGAATGGGCCAATAGCCCTAGACATGCCAGGCATATCCACACAGTCGGCTTAGCTGTCAGCTTTATCTCACCGAAGGGTAATGAGTAAACGCCCGTTAACCCCATCCGCTCGGCTAGAGAAACACCGGTGAGTATGGCAAAACACAAAATAAAAAACTGCCCCGTCAAGCCTGGAGAAAACCTGTTGCCTGCGGGAGACGATTCGTTCATCGCCGTGTATATTCCTGAAGGGATGCCCCTTGTCAAATCCCTCGGCTCACTCTAAATTCATGAGGGCGCGGAACTTTGCAGGTTGCCGGACTTGATGGCCTCCTTCGAACTAAGGGGGTGAAAAAAGCTGTATGTCGCGGAAGCTGATTCTTAACGAAATCCTGCGGCTGGATCCTCAGAAAGATCATCAGCGGATCGTCTTTCTTTCGACGCGCTATGAGTTTCCGTTCGATACGACGCGGGCGTTGGAGTTTGCCCTCTTCCGGACCTTCTGCGTTCCGCGCATTTCGGCTCTTCTGGACCGCACCGAGGAATTCTCCAAGCGCGCGCAGAAGCGCTATGACGACACCGACATCCTGCTAAGCGAATTGATCGAGTGGGGTTACGACAGTGATCGAGGAAGACGAGCGCTGCTGCGAATCAATCAATTGCACGGTCGTTTCGCAATTGCCAATGACGATTTCCTTTATGTTCTCTCCACTTTCGTTTACGAGCCCATTCGTTGGAACGAGCGTTTCGGTTGGCGTCCTATGTGCGATCACGAGCGGCTGGCCCTGTTCTACTTCTGGCGCGAAGTTGGCCGGCGCATGAACATCAAGCAGTTGCCTGCCGATTATGAATCCTTCGAGAATTTCAACCGCGAGTACGAGAAACAACATTATCACTACACAGAGGCGAACAAACGAGTCGGCACGGCTACTTTGGAAATGTTCGTCAGTTGGTTCCCGCGCGGTCTCTCCCCTTTGGTCCGATCCGCTATCTATGCGCTGCTCGACGATTCTCTCCTTGTTGCGTTCGGTTTCCCACGGCCTTCCAGGTTCACTCGCAGGCTTGTTCCCGTGGCCCTGCGACTGCGCGCCCGTGTCGCGCGCTGGCTTCCGCGCCGCGGCGACCCTTCATTGCGCACGCGGATGAAACATCGCACTTATCCCGACAGTTATCGCATCGAACAACTCGGACCTCCGGAATGAAGGAGGATTGACACCACGCTTTCCCGTCCAGTACTGTCGGCCAAAATCGAACGAGTGTTTTGACTTGGAGGTTGTCAGAAACTGATATAGAAGCGACCCATGGCGACGAAATGAAAGTCTTGGCCAAAGAAATGATGTTCCAACCACCTGACATTGCCGAAAGGCTGCTACAAAAATTATCGCGGAATACTTTGCTGGTAGTGTCGCTCAAAAAAATCAGACGACTCGGATTTTTGTCTGGCTCATTACTGTGTTTGCTTTCGCTGTTGGGCGCCGCGCCCGCCGCGGCAACTCGTGTGGAAATTCAGCATCTCCTGATTTACCTCGAAAACTCGGAGTGCCAGTTTTATCGGAACGGAAGTTGGCACAGCGCCGCCGCGGCGCGAACCCATCTCGACAAGAAATACCAATACTTTTTGAACAAAGGCCTCATCAAAACGGCTGAGGATTTCATTGAGCGCGCGGCTGCGGAGAGTAGCACGACCGGCAAGCCGTATCAGGTAAAATGCGGCGCGAGCGCTCCCGTAACAAGCGCGCAGTGGCTCTCAGAGGAACTGAATCGTTATCGCGCAAAGCAAGCAAAGCTCGTGGCTGGATACTTGAACGGGTGAGCAGCATTACCACCCACGGGGATGATCTTGGTGTCTTTCTCCGGATCGACGCCCAATCCGCGAAGCGCAAGGCGCAAGCCGAGATCGGATGTACTGCCGAGGCGATTGATTCCTCCGGTTTTCCCTTTCAAATCCTCGACTCTCGTAATGTTGGCCGTCGAAATAATATGATCCACAAAGGTCGCAGCTATTGAGCTGCGTTTGGAGCTAGCTTAATTTGGTATCAGACGCATCAAACAAGATACCGACCTAATAAGCAGGTGATTTATGAATATCTCAAGGGAAGACGTAAAGCGAAGCGGACCGGCTTTTTTGTTCGATCTGGACGGAACGCTCGTTGACAGCGTTTACCAGCATGTATTGGCGTGGCGCGACGCGCTTGAACAATCAGGTATCGAGCTGGCCGTGTGGCGGATTCACCGCAGAATCGGCATGAGTGGCGGGCTGCTTGCGAATGCTCTTTTACGGGAAACCGGACACCCCCTCAGCGCCGACGACGCCGCTCGACTTCAACGCGCGCACACCGAAGCCTACGCGCGAAGGGCCGGGCAGATTCGTCCCCTGCCCGGTGCGCGCGAATTGCTCGCTTACTTGACACAGCTTGCCGTGCCGTGGGCCATCGCGACCAGCGGCAGAATGGAGACCGCTCGCCCCGCGTTGGAAGCGCTCAGGGTAGGTCCTGATATGCCCGTTGTCACGCGCGATCGGGTGCCTCATGCGAAACCTGACCCAGACCTCTTTCTGGCAGCCGCGGAGTTGTTGCGCGTGGAAATAAGCGACTCGGTCGTCGTGGGAGACAGCGTGTGGGATTTGCTTGCCGCCCGGAGAGCGCACGCTTTGGGTGTCGGTTTGTTGTCCGGCGGTTACGGGCAGGATGAGCTCGAGCGCGCGGGCGCTTACCGGGTGTATCAGGACCCGGCCGATTTACTGCGCCATCTGGACGAAGTGGGGGTCCGAGGATCGCAATGAGACACTCTGGCCCGCGCCTGTGTTCCAGACCTGTTGCGACTCCGCCTCCGGGTCTAATGTTCTATTCATCAGGTTATAAACAGCTTCTGATCGACGAGTTTAGTCTAGACGAAGCCCATTTTGCGGCCCCAGTTCTCGGGGTCTTCAAGAAAGTCTAGGATCTGTTTGCTGGCGTCGGCGCTAAAGTACTTCTTGCTGAGGCCGGTATTAAGAACATGATCCCAGTTGGCGAGCGTGTGCAAGCGAATGCCGTGCTCCGCTAGGTTCTTCTGTCCTTCGTGGAGTCCAAGACGGTCCGAGGCGTAATCAAAGATACACAGGCAGTCAGTCATCTTGGCCCCCTCTGCGCGGATGCCGATATTGAAACGCAACTTGCTCATCCCATCCGTAATCAGGTCCTCCACCAGCAAAACCCTCTGGCCCGCTTCCAGGGTGCCCTCGATTTGCTTGCTGCCGCCGTACCCTTTTGGTTGCTTGCGGATATAAATCATTGGCTTTCGTAAGAGATGCGACACGAAGGCAGCATACGGTATGCCGGCTGTCTCTCCTCCGGCAACGACGTCGATCGCCCCCAGCCCGATCTCCGCCTCAGCTTTCCGGGCGAGTTGGGTAACGATCTCCTCGCGAACATCGGGAAAAGAAAGCAGCCGGCGACAGTCGATGTAGACCGGTGAGATGCGGCCTGAGACAAAGACGAAGGGCCGCCCCCGGTAGATCTGAATGGACTCGGTTTGGAGGAGCATTTCGGCGATCTTTTCTGCAACTTCGTTCATAACAATGATTCATATTTTATAGTATGTTAGAAGCTGAACCTTAATAATTGCTTTAAAATTCAAACTCTGGCTGACGGCTAACGACAGCCTCGCATATAACATAGCGTTATACCTTTTTCCAAGTCCTATTTGACCCACAAGGCGTAATTTTTGTAAAAGTGGTAAAATGCGCCCGTGAAGTTCCCCATCGCGAAAGAGAACAGACCCTCCACGTCCGCCCAAATCGCGATTAACAAGCGCCGTTTGCTGCGTGATCTCAACGCGGTGTCCCGGATCGGCCTGGGAGACCACGGATCGGTCACGCGGCTCGTCTTCTCCATCAAAGAGCTAAGAAGCAGACAACTCCTTATTCATCTGATGCGGCAGGCGGACCTCAAGATTCATGTCGATCGCATCGGCAATATCTTTGGCAGAGTGAACGGACTCCAAATCAAAGCGCCGGCGGTTCTTGCGGGCTCTCATCTCGACACCGTGCTTCACGGCGGGAAGTTCGACGGCACGATGGGGGTCGTCGGCGCGCTGGAAGCGGTCAGGACCTTGAAGGAAAATAAAATTTCACTTGTTTCGCCGGTGGAAGTGGTCTGCTTCGTGGGCGAAGAGTCCAGTCGATTCGGCTATTCCACGCTGGGAAGCAGCCTGGTAGCAGGCGAGGTTCGCAGCAGGGATCTCTCGAATGCTGTCGATGCGCAAGGCACCAAGCTCGAAGACATTCTTTCAAGTATGGGAATTTATCGGGACAACCTCGCGTCGCTGAAGCGAGATCCTTCCACCGTCAAGGCGTATCTGGAGCTTCATATCGAGCAAGGACCGATCCTGGAAGCCAGGAAAAAAACCATTGGCGTCGTGACCTCGATTGCAGCCCCCACGCGATTCAAAGTCGTCTTCACGGGACAGGCGGATCACTCGGGAACAACGCCAATGGAAATGAGAAAAGACGCGCTGGTAGCAGCCGCCGAGCTGATCACGGCAGTGGAGAAGAT
>JBOHVR010000425.1:0-5512 GCA_050735755.1 Binatia bacterium | reverse complement strand
GCCCTGGACGGCCGCAAACAGCCCTGTGAGGTGCGCACTTCCAATCCGGGCCATTGTTTGTTTTCCGGCATCGCCAACCGGGAACAAGCCCGGCAGGTCGCCGACATGCTGGTAGGGGAGAATTCGTTCTCGGGGTGGGGTGTGCGGACCGTCGCCAGTTCTGAAGCGCGCTACAATCCGATGTCTTATCACAACGGTTCCGTTTGGCCTCATGACAATGCGCTTGTGGCGGCCGGACTCTCGCGCTACGGCTTCAAGGAATATGCGAACCGCATCTTTAGCGCTCTTTTCGACGCCAGCTCGTTTTTTGAATTCCGTCGTTTGCCCGAGCTGTTCTGTGGATTTTCCCGGCGCGAGGGAGAAGGGCCGGTTCCTTACCCCGTTGCCTGCTCTCCCCAGTCGTGGGCTGCGGGGGCGGTGTTCTTACTGCTTCAAGCGAGCCTGGGGCTAACGATCGATGCAACCTCCTCTACTGTTCGCATGAAGCAGCCGCTGCTGCCCGCTTTTCTGGACGAGGTGCGGCTGCGAAAACTGCGCGTCGGCGAAGCTCTGTTAGATCTTTCGGTGCAGCGCCGGGGACGAACGGTGGGGGTCCAGATAGAGAGCCAAGCGGGGACGGCTTACGTTACAGTCGAGCCCGAAAGCCGGCACGGGTAGCAGCGGCCATTTTACGAGCAATCGATCAAGTCGCCGTCGTCGGTGTCTTGACGACTTCTTGGCTCAGATTCTTGGTTCGCCGGCCACGTTTCTTCTGCTGCAGGGTCTCGTAGATTTTTACGTAATCGTTCGCCATCCGAGTAGCAGAAAAGCGCTCCGTGAAAACCTCGCGGCAACGCGTGCGATCAAAGCGGGGTACTTTCTCCAATGCCCTAAGGGATTCCTCGATTCCGTTTACGATAAATCCAGTGACACCGTCTTCCATCACTTCGGGCACCGACCCATTCCGGTAGGCGATGACAGGCGTGCCGCAAGCCATCGATTCGATCATCACGAGCCCAAATGGCTCACACCAATCTATGGGGAAGAGCAAGGCATAGGCGTTGCCGAGGAACTCTCCCTTTTCCGTTTCGGCAATTTCACCGACGAATTCGACGAGGGGATCCGCCAGCAAAGGCTTGATAACCGTCTCCATATACTGGCTGTCGACGCGGTCCACCTTGGCGGCAATCTTCAACTTCATTCCAAAACGCCTGGCGATCTCGATCGCTCGATCCACTCTTTTTTCAGGCGAGATCCGTCCTAAGAAGGCGAGGTACTGGCCTTCCGCCGTTTTTAAGTCGTAGAGGCTCAACGGGATTCCATGGGGCACCGTTGCTTGCCAATTAATCCATGGCAGGGGAATGCGTTGCGCGGCCGAAATGGACACAACCGGCATGTCCTTGAACTCGCGATAGAGCGGGACCAGGTCAGGGATGTCAAGCCGCCCGTGAAGCGTAGTCACGTGAGCTATGGGATTTCTGCGCGAAAACGGAAAGTGCAGATAATCGATATGAAAATGAACGATGTCAAATCGGTCGGCCTGCTGAATAACCTGCTCCAGCAGTAAGAAGTTGTAAGCCAAGGGATCCATGCAACCGGGATCGAGCCTTAAGGCACGGGGGCAGGGCGCCAACAGCAGCGCATTAGTGATGGAATCCCCGCTGGCAAAAAGCGTCACCTCATGTCCCTGTTGAAGGAGCTCCTCGGTTAGGTAGGAAACGATGCGCTCGGTTCCCCCATAATACAAAGGAGGAACGCTTTCATGGAGCGGCGCTACCTGGGCGATTCTCATATAAGCATGTCAGCTTTCTTGTCCCACTGAACGCCGTTCATCCCAATCATGCTCTCCCTGGCGGGTCGGATTAATAAAGCAAGCCGTATACCACGTGCTGAGCTGAATTTGCGGCTGGGCACTACGAGGGCGTTGCTCCTTGTCTCGCGAAAACGTCCTATCGATGGGAAAAATTGCGCGATACGTGAATGAAAAATGAGACCGCAAAAAGACGAATATCGAATCTTTTCGCGCGGTCGCGATTGACTGCTGCAGCCGAGACGGCTTTTATCGCGGCTTGCCTTTGGCGAAGCCGGTCGGTAATTCTCAGTTATGGATGCGTTTCAAGACTTAGGCACAGTTCGGCATTGCTTTGGCTGCGGCGCGGATAATGGAGACGGACTGCAAATCAAGAGTTATTGGGAAGGCGACGAAGCTGTGTGCGTGTGGCAGCCGCGACCGCATCATTGTGGCGGCAGAAGGGAAAACGTCTACGGCGGAATCCTGGCGTCGATCATGGAGTGCCACAGCGTTAATCTTGCCATCGCTCATGCCTATAAGCGTGAAGGTCGCGGTGTCGGAAGCTCGCCGCGTGTGTTTTATGTCACCGCCCAGCTTCAGGTTTCCTATCTTCTTCCGACGCCTATGGGCGAGCCTTTGCGATTGCGCGCAAAGCTCAACAAAGTCGAGGGCCGTAAAAGCTGGGTCAGTTGTGCGTTGAGCGCGGCTGGCAAGGTGCGGGTACAGGCAGAGATCCTAGCGGTACAAGTTTATCGGGCCGCAGGTTAGGAGCGGACGAAAGCCTGGAGGACGCCAGGCAACGCGTGTTAGGCTGATTCCAGGGCGCATGCGGGAGCCAATGAGAATCAGGGTCGCTTCGGTTAGAACGGTTTGTTAATGGCCAGGTATGCGGCCAGCGCAGCGAGAATGGGAATTAAGAACCAAAAAAATTTCGCGTAGCGCGGGCTTTTCGCAACCAGCACGGTGGTTCCGCCGAAGACGAGCCATATTCCTAGTTTGATCCACACCCACATCGGCCAGCCCGCGGTATGGCTGATTCCTAAGCGCGCGAGAAGACCAAATCCGCTTACGAGAACGATCAGGAGTCCGATGCCATGGGTGATTGCGATCCACTTGCGTTGCGGGTTGCGATTCTTGGCACCGCTATCCATGGCGTGAAGCGAGGCTGCGCCGAGCGCGACGAGAATGAGAAAGATCCCGAACAGGTGAATGACTTTATACGTGCTGTAGGCGATCGTAAGAGTGCTCCGCGAGTTACACCCGAGAGACGGGGGTCGTGGTTACCTTCTGAACCGTGAAAGAAGACGGCGGCCGGGCCGCTGCGCAACAGCGATACAGGATCGCTTACTCCGGGCCGACATTGTTGTGCGGCGCAAAAACCTCCACGCAAAGGCTAAAGGTGCGGTGCTCGGAAGCGTGAAGCGCACCCACTCCGACCACCTGGCGCGCGATCTCCTCGCCGCGATCGTTCCGAATCGCCAGCACGACGCAATACTCCCATGGTTCGCCGACGCTGGGGTGGCGGATCATGCCTTCGATGCGCAGGGGAGAAAAGCTGGGCTGTGGCTGGCGTTCAGCGGTGGCGTCAAAGCGCAAATGGTGATGGCAGGCGGGACAGATACTCGAGCTCTCCAGGATGGTGGCCTTGCAGTGCGGACAGACGCGGCTTTTACCGGGAGCCGATGCGCGCGCCGGATTCATACGATCGCCCCGTCGCGCTTGTTGCCATCGAGTTTAGCGGCGGTTTTTTCATCCCAGCCGAATTCCGCTCGCCCGCGCATGCGCGAGCCCGCGGCCACCGTCAGGGAGCCGGCCTTGAGATCACCGACCAGCAGGCCGCTTTGCTGCAGCTCTACGCGCGAGGCTGCATGAATGTTCCCTTGAAGCTCGCCCGCGACAATCACGGTTTCCGCGCGCACCTCGCCGGTCAAACGGGCGCCCCGCTCAATCGTAAGGTTGCCCTCCACGTGGACGTCTCCTTTAAAACAGCCGGCAATACGAACGTGACCGGCGCCTTCAATCTTTCCCTCAATGGTGAGGTCGGCAGCGATGAGAGATTCTTTCACTTCGGCGCCATCGCGGGCGCGCCATGGCAAATCAAAAGTCGTCGCAGCGCCATTACTTGTGTCAGTTTCTCTCGGCAAGAGATCGTTTGTCGCCGCCTCCTTCGCAACGGGTTCCTTCGTGGGAGGGTCTTTCGCGGTCGGTTCTTTCCACAACGCCATCGTTTTATCCTCCTTTGGCCCCCAGGGGGACAGTCCTGGTAATGACACATCGCTCCAGGCGGTGTCAAATAGTTTTACACTGTCGGCTCATTGGACCAGCTCGGAGTCGGCTTTGGCCGCGAAAACGAAGTCACTCTCGGTCAACCCGTCAATCTTGTGGGTCCAAACGGTTAACTTGACCTTGCCCCAGGCGAGGTAAATATCGGGGTGGTGCCCCTGGGTTTCCGCTAACTCACCAACTTTGACAGTAAAATCGAGCGCTTCACGGAAGTTTTTAAAGCGATACTCTTTCTCTAGGTGGTGTTCCGCAACAACGTTCCACTCCCCGCCAAGCTCTTCGCGCAATCGCGTCAATTCGGATCCCTTTAGTGGCGGGGTCCCGCCTTTGCAGGGAATACACTCTTTCTGGGCTAGACTGCTCATGGATGCCTCTCCTTTCTCTTTTGGCGCAGCTTGGGCAGAGTCGCTTTACCGCCCGAGAGACGACCATTGGCGTGGTCGCGTCTGCGTGCAGGGTCTTGAGCTAGACTTTGACCGCTCAAAACAAAGTCCAGGATGTCGCTGCGCGTGATGATTCCTACGAGCTTGCCTTTCTGGATCACCGGCACGGAGCCGATGCGGTGGCGTCGCAGCAGCGATACCGCGTGCGCCAGGGGAGTTTCCGGGCGCACGGTGATTACGTTCAGGGTCATCACGGCCTCGACCGTGTAAGAGGCCGCGAAACGATCGATTTCGCGGGTACGATTGATCATCATGCTTGTCGGGTAAGCGTCGCGGATATCGCGGTCGGTGACGATGCCGATTAGCTTATCGCCCTCGAGCACTGGCAGTTGATTGACCCGGTGCTTGGCCATAATGCGCCGGGCTGTTCCAATGCTGTCAAAAATCTCCACCGCCAAAACCTGTGTCGACATCCAGTCGGATACCTTAATCATTCGCATCTTGCTCCTGGGTTTCGCTAAAACCTACCCTTTGACGAATTTGAGCGCCGCCGAGTTAATACAATAGCGCTGGTGTGTCGGCGCCGGACCGTCTTCAAAAACGTGGCCCAGGTGGCTGCCACAGCGACTGCAAAGAGCCTCCACCCGATGCATGAAAAGACTGTTGTCGTCTTCGGTCTCGACATTTTCCGCGGCGACCGGAGCCCAGAAGCTTGGCCACCCGGTGCCGGAATCAAATTTGGTATCTGAGCTGAACAGAGGCGTGCCACAGGCCGCGCATTGGTACTCGCCGTGGTCTTTATGGTTCCAATAAGCGCCGGTAAAAGCCCTTTCCGTTCCCTTTTGACGGCACACATGAAATTGCTCCGGTGTCAGCTCTTGCTTCCATTCGTTTTCAGTTTTCGCGATCTTCCCTGCCATGTTTCCTCCTCAGCGTAAAAGCCTCGCGTTGGTTCCCCAGTTATGGTATGGGTCCTCTCGGCTCAAACTAGCGAAAAAAGTTGCCTTTCCAAAAAGACTAACACACCGCGCTGTGGGAGGGAAAGGGTAACGCGTTCCCGCATTGAGTATTCCGA
>JBOHVR010000424.1:0-4029 GCA_050735755.1 Binatia bacterium | reverse complement strand
GAGCTTGAGCGCTCTCCTCCATCTCTTTAGATTTCCCTAACTCGCCAAAGAAGCGGCAATGCCTGCGTCATCGGAAGTCGCTCTGACGCAGGTTGCATTCCTCCGTCGATCAAAGGCACGCGACCGGCGTTAAAAGTCCTAAGCAGGACCGCGACACCATGCCCGCTAAGGGTGGTTGGCCATGACCAGGTGCGCTGGGCAATCTCTGTTGCGCAGAGCTCGATTGACTTGGTTGGCTCGCGCACGATTCGACTCCGGCTGGAGTGACGAGGAAACGTAGGAAGGAAAGTGAAGAACGAAAAATTTCGGCTTGGACAACGCAGCATACGAGGAAAAACAAAGATGAAGACAAAGACCAATGCTATTGCAGTTTGGCTTGCGGCCATTTTGCTGATGGGCAGCGTGGGCTGCTCGGCGCCACTCACAACCCGGGAGAAAGGCGGACTGCTGGGCGCCGGCTTCGGAGCCGGTACTGGGGCGATCATCGGCAGCACCGTAGGCCATGCCGCTGTTGGGGCACTTATCGGAGGGCCTGTTGGGCTCATCGGTGGCGCCTTGATTGGGGACCAACTCACGGGTCGGTAACAGAAGGCCGGATGAGCGGCAGTGGCTGAATCAAGCTGAACCGGAAGGACTTCGAAAGGAAAGTGAGCCCCCGAGACAACACCAGGAGCCAGGCTGTACGCGCGCTGAAGAGCAGGCGGTTTCTGCCCGAGTGAAGGCGGTGCCTATGAGAAATGAATCAAAGCTGACGATAGATGAAAAAGCGACCGTTTTATTTCAGATCGACCCGCTTCTTCCTGCGCAGTATTTTGACACGTTTCGGAGTAGAGCGTACTTAGGTCCCGAAAGAGTCCTCATGCTGGCAGTTCTGGAAGACGCGATCACCTGTATTCAGAAGGGCGGCCCGTTTTCAAAAGGGAAGGAAAAGCGTTGGTTCCGTGAGACGATGGATTGGATCGTGACACAAAATGACGATTGGTTATTTTCGTTTGACGGCGTCTGCGAAGCCCTCGACTTGGATGCCGCCGCGCTTCGTGTTGCGTTGATCCCGATTGCGGAAAGCAACTCGAATAAATCTCACAAGCCGCAAGGGCCCATCAGGAAGAAAGATCGAGAAAGGATCGTCCGACCTGCCGCCTGACACGAACGATTCATGGGAACAACCGATTTGCCCGTTCGCCATGGCTGATGACGGCGCCGATGACTTACTCATGCCACTCGAACTTCCGATAAGCGCGAGGCGAATCTTTTCTCTCGCGTGAGACGCGAAAATAAGTTAAACGTGGTTCACTGAGTTTTCAGTTTCCCTAAGGCTAAAATCTGTCGGGACGCGTGACATTATCCCGAGCTTGTGGTGAAGGAGAACCTGGGTGACTATCCAGAAGGCCGGGAGATTAGCTCTTCAATTTAGCATCCTGTTTGCTTTTTGGCTCATATTGTCGGGAAAGCTCGAGCTCAAGTATCTCATCTTCGGTCTCGCATCCGCGGGGATGGTAACCTTCGTCACACAGGATCTGTTGGAGCCGAAGAAAAGCAACCGCAGGACTCCATCGAGTGTAGCCTCGTTGTTCCAAGCGGGATGGAGGCTTTTTTCCTATTTCGTCTGGTTGATTTACGAAATTGTAAAGTCGAACATTCAGGTGGCTTATATCGTTCTGCATCCGAAGTTGCCAGTCCACCCGGGGTTGCTTCGCTTCAGAACGCGGCTGCGCAGCCCGATCGGCCAAGTTATTCTGGCCAATTCGATAACACTGACCCCCGGCACCATCACGGTCGATCTCAGCGAAGGGACTTATTTGGTGCATGCTCTTGTGCCGGAAGCCGCCGGCGCTCTCTTGGAAGAGAAAATGCAAGCCAAACTCGAGGCGATTTTCGGAGAGCCGGAGGAACCTCAGCCGGAAATTCGGTGGGTTTCGGAAGATGAGAGGCTGCCGTGAACACTTTTTTTCTGGCCTTGACCGTCTTTATCGCCTTGCTGTTCGCCGCCAGTTCATACCGGATTGTTACGGGCCCGAGTGTCTTTGACCGGGCGATCGGGGCGGGGTTGATCGGCACCAATGCCATTCTCGTGTTGGTACTGATCGGCTTTCTCTATGATCGCATCGACATGTTCGTCGATCTCGCGCTGGCCTATGGGATGTTGAATTTTATCGGTATTGTCGCGCTTGCGAAGTATTTCGAGCGCAAAGAGGGCGAGGCATCATGACCCTGCTTGCTGCTCCATTTCTCATCGGCGGCGCGTTCTTTTTGCTCGTGAGTTGCGTGGGTTTGCTTCGCTTGCCGGACTTTTACACGCGCGCGCATGCGGTCGGGAAGGCGGAAACGTTAGGAAGCATGCTCATCCTTGTTGGCTTGGCTCTCTATAACGGCGCCGCGCTCAGCAGTTTTAAGCTGCTCCTCATTTTGGTCATCATCGCGGTCACCAATCCCACGGCAACGCATGCGCTCACGCGCGCCGCGATGCGCTCGGGCCTGAAGATATGGAGAGCGGAAAGAAGTAACCCAACGTGATCTGGCAAGTTGAGGTTTGGCTCCTCATCATCCTCGTGGGGTTAGCGATGATCGCCCTGCAAGTGCGCGACTTGCTGGCAGCGGCAGTGGTCTTGAGCGGCTACAGCTTCGTCATGGCGCTTCTATTTGCAACGATGGGGGCTGTCGATGTCGCTTTTACGGAGGCGACGCTCGGGGCGGGAGTGACCGGCGTCTTGTTTCTAGTCGCCCTTTTCTTCATGGAACGGAGATCGAAGGATTGAATTGGATTACCGCGATCGTCTTGGCTCTTTTTTTTGGCTTGCTCGTCTATGCGGAAAGCGATCTGCCGGATTCCAGAGAAGCTTCAGCTCCCGCACGGACGCACGTCATACCGCGCTACATAGAACGATCCTACCCGGAAACGCGCACGCCAAATATCGTGACCTCGGTGCTGGCGGATTACCGTGCCTACGACACACTGGGGGAAACCGTTGTGATTTTGACGGCGGGAATCGCGGTGATTTTGATCCTGCCGAGAAAGAATCGGCCGAGGTAAGTTCGATGCGTGGGAGCCTACAAACCCCAGTCGTCGAAGGAGTGGCGAGATTTCTAGTCCCGTTCATTCAAATTTTCGCTCTCTACGTCATCACGCATGGGCATTACGGTCCGGGAGGGGGTTTTCAAGGCGGAGTGATTTTGGCGGCATCGATGATGCTCCTGAGGCTTTCCCTCGGCGAGGAAGTTGAGCACCGCAGATTTTCTCCGGCGCTTGCGAGCGTTGTGGCGGCGGTCGGCATGCTGATCTACATGGTTGCCGGCCTTTTGCCTCTGGTCTGGGGAGGAAATTTCCTGGACTACGCGTATCTTCCGATTCCCAGTCTCTCAGCCGCCGAGTTGCGATACCACGGGATCCTGATTGTGGAGACAGCTGTGGGTCTGGTGGTGTGGGGAACCCTTGTTATCCTCTTTGATCATTTGATAGGCAGCGAGCCTTAAGCCGTGAACTTTGTCGTCGATTACAATTACCTCATGACGTCGATCCTGCTCGCAATCGGTCTTTACGGGATGGTCGGAAAACGCAATCTCCTCAAAAAAATCATCGGCATGAACATCTTTCAAACTGCCATCTTCCTTTTTTTTATTCAGGGGGCGACGAAGCCGGGGGCAACCGTACCCATCTGGGATGCGCGAATAAGCACGGAAGCCGCTGCTTACATTAATCCGTTGCCTCACGTTCTTATTCTAACAGCGATTGTGGTCAGCGTCGCCACTACGGGGGTGGCCCTCGCCTTGTTGGTCACGATCTACCGACGCTACCGCAGTCTTGAGGAAGGAATCATACTCGAGCGGATGAGACAATCATCGTGAGCCATCTGCCCGTCCTTATTCCGGTCACGCTTTTATTGTCAGCATTCATCATTCCTCTCGCCGGGTTTCTGAAAAGAGACTGTGCCTTCGCCATTGCTTTAGTCGGAGCTTTTCTCTCGTTTGTTCTCGCCGCGTCGGGTCTTTTGGCGGTCATTTCAGGAGGCGAACTCCGTTACTATCTAGGAG
>JBOHVR010000423.1:0-3460 GCA_050735755.1 Binatia bacterium | reverse complement strand
GGGGCACATGAAGCGGGTCGCGCATGCGCTGTTGGGTGGGACGGCCGGCCAGAACGCGCGGTTTATTATTCTCGTGGATGAAGATATTGATCCCTACAATCTCGAGAAAGTGTTTTGGGCTATTGTTACGCGCTATGATCCTGCCAGTGCGGTCGATATCGTGCGTCGGATCTGGAGCAGCGGGGCGGATCCCAGAATAGCCAATGAGAAAAGCGGCAGTGGAAACTATACCGGGTCAACCGCTATCATCGATGCGTGCAGGCCGTATCATTGGATGGACAAGTTTCCCCGCACGACCGACATTAGCGATGAGCTTTTAAAAAAGACAGCGGAAAAATGGGGCAGGGCTCTTAGGCAGCATGGTTAATTCGGCAGTTTTCGAGTTTCGCGTCTCGCGTTTCGAGTCAACTCGAAGCACGGGAATTCGTAAGGCGTAATTGTGGAGCGACAAGTCTGAAAAAAATCAATCTAGGAGGTGTAACATGGGAGTTATGACAGAGAGGTATGGAGTGCCACCAACGAAAATTATCCCGCTGATAAAGTATCTGCAGACCCCGCTGCAGCAAATTCAGCCGGGGGACAAGATTCTGGTGATGACGGACGATGCGATGGACCCCTTGGTTTGGCAGGCGTTCATGGCGGTTGTGAACCAGAAAGGCGGTTCGCCGGCCTTGTGTATGTTTCCCAAACTTCCCTATCATTGCTGCGACCCTCACCCCGCCGCAATCGAGGCGGCCAAGACCTGCAACGGCGTTGCCGCGCTAACGACGACTTGCATGAACAGCGGAACCCCGGGATTGCGGGCGATTCGCAAGGCCGGCCACATTCCGATTTGGTTGATGGAAGAAAACACCGTGGAAATTCTTACCGAAGGCGGCGGAACCGCGTCGTGGGAAGACATCAAAGAAATGGTTGAACTGCACAAAAGAATTGCCGCCATTTACGATAAGGGTAAGAAGATTCGCTTGCTTTCCGAGTACGGGACCGACTTCACCGCGGATATTTCAGGCTACCCTGAAGATTTTCACTTCAAGCGGGCCGCCAAGATGCCGTTTCAAAGGGACAACGGGCATCTCGGCGGAGGAACATGGCCTTACGGAGAGATTCACGTCGAGCCGCTTCCTGGAACGGCCAACGGAACGGTGGTCTGGGACACAACCGCGCACTATCCTGCGGGAATGTGGAAGGATCCTGTGAAGCTCACAATCAAGGACGGGCGCGTCGTGGATATTACCGGCGGTCTTGAAGCACAGCAAATCAAAGCGTATCTGCAGAAATATGGTGATGAGGATACGTACAAGGTCGGCGGAGAGATGGGGTTGGGAACCAATAAGAAGTGCCCTCCACGCGCCGGGATCATGCGCAGCGATAAGAAGAGGTATGGTTCCATGCATTTTGGCATCGGTACCGGACCGGATCGCTGGACGTTTAGTGAAGACCGAAGCAAAATGGTCTTTAGCACGTTGAGATTGGAGGGCATTATTGCCAGGGTGACCGTGATCGTGGACGACAATATCGTCGTTTGTGAGAACGGTGAGATAAAGGTTTAGAAGGTTAGGAGGGAGATCCGATGATTCCTCGCCCTCCTTTGGGAGGGAGAGGATCTAAGGTGAGGGTGGCGCAGCGACCGCATTGCCCTCACCCTTTCCCTTTCCCACGGCCGTCAGCCGCGGGAGAGGGAAATCACATGGAAAATCCGTCTTCGATTTCTTGTTTCGCAGCGTAATCAGAACCACCGCAGGAGGAAAACATGCTATCGATTAGTCCGAATCTAAAGCAGATTGTGCAGCGTCAGCTCGAAGAGAGAGGGTC
Organism: Binatia bacterium; assembly: GCA_050735755.1. Taxonomy (GTDB): domain Bacteria; phylum Desulfobacterota; class Binatia; order UBA9968; family UBA9968; genus DATMAM01. Next base: position 1,648 of record JBOHVR010000423.1, on the reverse strand, counting down.
GAGAAAACCCGGAGAAACGCCCCGGCCTGTGACTACGGTAAAGTCTAAGGCGCTGCACGATCTTCAATTTCGCGCCACGGTAGAAGGACATAGTTTCCTTTCTGATGAACGGGAATCGTCCGGCGGCAGCGACGCCGGGCCGGCCCCGTTGCGTTATTTCCTGGCGGGTGTGATGATGTGTCACCAAGTGTGGTGTGTGAAGAGCGCGGCCCTGGCTGACATTCGACTGGACCGGCTTGAAGGCGAGATTTCCGGTTATCTGGCGCATGGAGATTCGCCACGCAAGGGCGGTTTTGATCGTGTAACGTTTACGGTCACGATCGATAGTCCTAGCCCGGCTGAAGATGTGAAAAAGATCGTGGACAAAGCAAGTGAACATTGCGCCGCCTTTGTGACTCTCGCCCGCGGCGCTCGCGTCGAACTCACGCTCATGCATAACGGCAAGAAAAACGATGAACGTACGTATGGAACTTGAGGCGCTTCGGAAAAAAACTCAAGACTGTCAAAAAAGCACGCAAGGAGGTGAACTATGAAGAAAAGGACAATCGTTATCGCTCTGTTTCTCTTTAGCGCCGCCCTATCCGGGTTGCTGGTTCCGGTCCCCTCCCATGCTCAGAACAAGCAGCAACAGTTGTTGGAAGCGGCCAAAAAAGAGGCTGTGATCGATATCATCGCTACCTGGAGACCGAAGGAAGCTGAAGGGATATTCGGCTCATTTAAGGAGAGTTACCCCTTCATCGAGGTCAAGCAGACGATGATGGCGGGGGCCGTCGGATTTGAAAGGCTCAGAGCGGAATTTGCCTCCGGCCGGAGAACGACGGACTTGATCAACACTTCCATTATTGACCTCAAAAACGGGGGGATGATCCAGCCTTGGCCGGACTGGTATGAGACCTTTCCCAATACAAAAAAAGATACGGTCCACTCAACCCTATCTGCGGCATTAGAGCCGGGAGGGGCTTATGGGCTTGTTTACCGGCCCGACTTGGTTCCGAAAGATCTGCAACCGCTTACCTATGACAAATTGTCCGACCCACGCTTGCGCGGGAAGATCGGTGTCAACATACGCCAGTATTACTTCTGGGATTCTTTGTATCCAAAATGGAGCGAGGAACAGATCCTTGCCTACGTTAAGAATGTTATCGTTCCGCAGAAGCCGAAGATGTACAACGGGTCCGGTGACGGATGGGAAATGCTCGTGCGCGGCGAAGTTTGGGCCAACCCGGTATCCAACACCCACCAGTACTTCAGCCGCTACCTGCCAAAAGGGGTAAAGAATATCGCTGTTGCGCCGGATCATGTCGGGGTAGAATCAGGAAAGCCCGTGGTCCTTCTGAAAGATGCTCCCCATCCAAATGCTGCGAAGTTGTTTTTGCACTGGATCACCACGGATAAAGCCCAAGAAACGTTTTTCAAATATCGTGGCAGGGGCAACCCCTATGACGACAGTAACATCGTGGGCCAGTGGTTTAAGAAGCATAATGCCAAGCTGTTCGAGTATGAGGACGAGGCGCGGGAAGCGCAGGCCAGAGAAAGCGGCGCGCAAATCTTGCAACTGCTCGGCGTGCCGGTGCCGAAAAGATAAGTTATGGAACTCTTGGCCGGAGCGCGAGAAGCTTACGCCAGGAAAGTCCTGCCTCGTCTGAAC
>JBOHVR010000422.1:0-14579 GCA_050735755.1 Binatia bacterium | reverse complement strand
GATTTTAGGTTATACTTCGAACTCGCTGAAGTGAAATCAAAAGAAGGAGCGATAGCTTACGCCTATTAACCGGCGCAGCCGCCGGAAACCCAGTCGTAGGTTCTTTAAAACATTTATTCCCGGGCTATTGTAATATGGACTTATTAGATCCATAATTTACTTAAGGGATGATGACTTCTTTGCCGGTGTTAAATGTGCACGCTTAGCCTCCCTCTGTTAAGGTCGCCTCAGCTTCAAGAAAGACAGAATGAGCTAACCGGTTAAGTTAAGGGCGAACCACGGGAGCGCCAAATCCGGTAGCCCGCCCATGACTGAGGCGGCCAGTTAATGGCGTATTAAACGCCGAGTCGGCCGCCGGCTAAAACCAGGAGGTTTTTGTGGCATTATTAAATCAGTTACCCGACACCGCATTCACAACGAAGGTCGATGACCTCCTTAACTGGGGGCGCGCCTCTTCGCAATGGTACATGCTGTTCGGCCTGGCCTGTTGCGCTATCGAGTTGATGCAGACCGGAGGACCCCGCGCCGATGTCGATCGTTTTGGTTGTGTCCCGCGCGCCACGCCGCGCCAATCGGACTTGATGATCGTGGCGGGAACGTTAACCTACAAAATGGCCAAGCGAACCAAGCTCCTGTACGATCAGATGCCGGATCCGAAATATGTCATCTCGATGGGAAGCTGCGCGAGCTGCGGCGGCCTTTTTCAGCTCGCCTATTCGGTTTGTAAAGGAGTGGACAAGATCATTCCTGTAGACGTCTATGTGCCTGGATGTCCGCCGCGGCCGGAGGCTCTGACGGAGGGGCTTCTGCTGATTCAGAAAAAGATCATGCGGGAGAGGTGGTTGGTTAAGAAACCGGCAGTCACGAGCGGGTAGCTTGCAGGCGAGCAAAAGGAGGTCATCCGATATGGCTGGAGATGTAACCATTAGCGAACGGGCCGCGACAAAAATCAAGGAGCTTCTGGCGGACACAGAACAGGGGAATGGGCTCCGCATTAGTGTTGTCGAGGGAGGATGCTCAGGCCTTGAGTACAAGCTGGATTTCGATACTCCCCAAGCCGGAGACCAGGTCTTTGAGAAGGATGGCGCCCGTGTCTTGCTGGATTCGAAGAGTATCCACCATCTAAAAGGAACGGAACTCGATTATAAAAGCGAGCGGATGCAATCGAGCTTCGTGTTTAATAATCCTAATGTCAAGCAGACCTGTGGATGCGGCACCTCTTTTAAGACTTGAGTTGAGAAACGAGGCAAGGAATGAGAAGAGGCTGCTTGCATGTCCCCAGCGATCGAAAGGAAAGAGCATGGCCGATCTGACAGCACAACCGGTAGAGAAAAAGGGAATTCTATATGGGCACTGGATGAGCGTCATGTATCCCAGAAAGAAACGACACAGCGAGGGGAGCCGCGAACGCTGGGATCAGATCATGAGAAGCGAAGGGAAGCCGGTGCCCGGGGGGAGCCTCTAAATTGACTGTCTCGCTGGAGCCTTTCCTCCAAGACTATGTTGGCGCGGGCCTTGGCGGAGCGGTTCTGATGATCGTCGTCATTATGCTGCGAAGGCCTGTTAGGCAATTCGCAATGTGGAGTGATTGACATGAGATGGCTTTAGCTCAGAATGGTATCAGAACGACTTTTTTGGAGGAGCTTATGGAAAACAAAAGCGACAATCTGGCTGCAACGGTGAGCGAAACGGCCGGGCAAGCCGCTGATCAGGCGCAGGAGAGCGCCTCAGAGGCCGCTTCGAAGGCGCGCGAAATCGCGAGTAAGGTCGGCCATAAAGTCAAAGAGCTGGCCGAGAAGGTGCGCGAGAGGTCGCCGCATGAAACTGTGCGTGAGACGACCTATAAGGTCGCGAACAAGTTGGAGAGCGCCGGTTCCTACCTCGAGGACAAAGATTTTGAAAGCATGATCAACGATGTTGGATCGTTGATCAGACGGTATCCTTGGAAATCGCTCCTCATTGGCGTCGGAGTTGGATTTTTGCTCGCTCGGGGTGTCAGGGTCAGATAGGCGCGGACGGGATCATTCCGAGCCCATTTCGAACTCCAGCGTCGGAAGCCTCTTACGCCTCCTGCCCGGAGAGGGTTTGGGAAGAAGGCGTACGGAGAAGTATGTATCCATTTTGTGAAAGAATGCAGGCGTAAAAGTATGTTGAGCCAACTTGCAAGTGAGCGTGCGTCGATCGCGAATCCGACCCCGGAGCTACCGTTTAAAAAATTCCGCATCGTTCTGATCAAACCCTCCAAGTATGACGACGATGGTTACGTGATTCGCTTTTGGAAAGGCGTGCTCCCGAGCAACACGCTCAACGTCCTGCACGGTCTGACCGAAGAGGTGAAAACCGGTCGCGTATTCGGCGACCTTGCGATTGAGATCATCACGTTTGACGAGACTGCGGAAAAACTCCCGGTTAGAAAAATCATCCGCTGGAGCCGCCGCCCCTCTACCAAGCTTGTCATAGGGTTGGTGGGCGTCCAAACCAACCAGTTTCCACGGGCCTTCGACCTGGCTCGGCGGTTCCGCGCTGCCGGGATCGATGTCATCATCGGCGGATTCCACACAAGCGGCACGATCAACATGTTAGGCGAACAGGAACCGGAGATCCAGGCGATGGTTAAGGAATCCATCTCGGTCGTATCCGGTGAAGTCGAGGAGAACTGGGCGGAGATCCTGGCGGACGCGCTCCAAGGCCGGCTAAAACCCATTTATTCCTTTGCCCAGGACTTGCAAAACCTCGTCGACATCGGCAAGGCGCCGCTCCCCCGAATCAGTCCCAAGACCATGCGCCATTTTGCCAAATCTTCATTCGGCACCGCCGATACCTCCCGCGGGTGTCCTTTCGCGTGCTCCTTTTGCACCATCATAAACGTCCAAGGGCGTAAAATGCGTGAGCGCAGCCCGGAGAGCATCGCCGAGATGGTGCGCACGAACTATCGCGAACATAAGGTCTCGTACTACTTCTTCACGGACGATAATTTTGCCCGTAAGAAGCTCTGGCGCGAGACCTTCGAAGCAATCATCAAGGTAAGGAAAGAAGGCACCAAGGTTTCTTTCATGATGCAGGTAGACCTCGCGCGCAAACCGAAAGATTTCGTGCGACTCGCGGCCGAAGCGGGGTGTACCCAGGTCTTTATCGGAATGGAGAGCGTCAACCCCGAGAACCTTAAGGCTGAAGGAAAGGGCCAGAACGACGTTGGCGAGTACCGGAGAATTATCGAGGAATGGCACGACGCGGGCATAGTCGTCCATACCGGTTACATCATCGGTCTTCCCTTTGACACCCAGGAACAAGTGCCGCAGGACATCCGCTACCTCATGGATGTGATCCAGCCGGATCAGGCATCGTTCTTCATGTTGACGCCGCTGCCGGGCTCTCACGATCACCGCGAGATGAAGAGGCGCGGTGAATGGATGGATTCTGATTTCAACAAGCGGGATTCCTTCCATGCGACCGTCAAGCATCCCCATATGACCGCGGAGGAGTGGTTCCAGGCCTATGAAGACGCGTGGAAATCTTTCTATAGCAAGGAAAACATGATCAAGATCCTGTCGCGGTGGAATCATGACCCTAAGACTTATTGGAATCTCATGTCCATCTTCTTCTGGTATAAAAATGCCGCTCTCATCGAAAGGGAACACCCGATGATCGCCGGTTTCTTTAGATTAAAGGAGCGGCTATCACGCAGGCCCGGTTTCGCCATTGATTCGCTCCCGGTCCACCTCTGGAAGCGCGCCAAGGACGTCGTCGCCCTCTTCATCTCCTGGGGCAAATTTCTCAAAGAGATGGAAGAGGTATGGCTGCAGACGCGAACGAAGAGCGAAAAGGAAGAGCAATGGCTCGAGGAGGCGCAGCGAATTCAGGGAGAGATTTGGCAGGCTCTCAAGATCGCAGAGTGGCAGAAGGCCTACAGTAATGCCAAGTCGACGCTCCCCGCGAAGGCCAAGGCCCTGCTGGATCCATTCGAAGAGCTATCTTCAAAGATCCTTTTCACGCGAAAAGATCTGACCACGTTCCTGCGGCAATGGGCGGGTCTGCAATCGAGGTTGCAGGAAGTGCGGCTTCACCTTAGCCGCGAGGGCGAGGCTGCCCGAGGATGGCTCGATGAGATGGTTCGAATCCAACGGAGCATCCGGCTGGGAAGCAGGATACGGGAATGGCAAGCGGCCTACTCGCGCCTGCAATACAGCCTGCCGTCAAGATACCGGCGCCTGCATGCCAAGTTTGACGCTTTGAGCAATCGCGCGCTCTACTCCCGGGAACCGCTGCAGCGGTTCTGGGACGACACCCTGGAACATATAAGAAGCCTGAGGATATGGAACATCGATCCGGGGAAACTCACCACCAACTTAATTAAGGACCTGTACCTCACCACGTCTTTTGCCTTCACCTACCGCGCCGGCTCCCGGACCGAATAACCTCTTCGCTCCCTCAGAGCCGGTACAGGCTTGCCGCATTTCTCCACAAAACCTTTTCCCGGGCTTGCGTCGCGACGCCCTGAAAGCAGTGGCTGATCGTCTCTCCGGTTCGCGGCCAAGTCGATGTCGCCAACGGAAAGTTGGTGGACCAGAGAATGTGGTCCGCGCCCACGTATTGCACGAACGGAGCGACTTCGTCGAACCAGGAAGTGAAGCAGCACTGGCGGTGAAACATCTCTGACGGCTTCAACTCATAACCCTCGCGCGCAAGGCCATCATGCTCGAACTGATGGTCAGCCCATTCCATGTATAATATTCCCCAGCTCAGCGCGCTTTCCGCCAATACCACCTGCAGGCGCGGATGACGTAGCAGCACACGTGAAAAGGAGTAGAGTGAAATAACGAAAACGCTGGAGACCGGCCGCGTTACCGCGTCCAAGGCTTCGGCCAGCGCGGGCTTCAGCCCCGAGAACGGCGCATACTGCAGTTCGGCCGAGGCGCCGGCGTGGAGGCAGACCGGCACATTGAGTTTTTCGCAGATCTCCCACACCGGATCGTACTCGGGCCCGCTTACGTGCGGCACCGCGCGCAAGTGCATCGGCAGAGAAGGAAAGATAACGCCGCGGTGGCCCTTGGCGACGGCGCGCTCGATCTCGCGCGCGGCCGTGTCAGCCGGCCAGATTGGTACGATGCACTGCGGGATAAAGCGATCACTGGCGGAGGCCCACTCTTCGATCACCCAGTCGTTGTAGGCCTGGACGCACGCAAGCTCAAGGTCGGGGTCTTGAAATCTTCCGAAGGTTTCTCCCGCTAAACCCGCCACCGTCGGGTAGAGCACTGAATAGTCGATGCCGGCAGCGTCCATGGCCTTGAGCCGCTCTGATGGCCGATAGGCTGCCGGCGGCACCTCATCCCAGGTAACGGGCTCGCGGTTGCGGTCCGGCATCAAAGCGCCCGCTCTGGCGGCGCGGCCGTCGAGAAAAACCTGCCCGTCACTAACCCATCGCTCCGTGCCATCCGATGCGCGCTCGAGATGCGGGATGCGATCGCCCCACCGGCTCTTGGAAAGCCGGCCGGTCCAGAGGTTCGGCGGCTCCTGGATGTGGTCATCAACGCTGATCAAGCCATATCTCAGTTGCATGCGAGCTCGCTCCTCAATTTCCTTCGGCCGGCACGGCGGCCGCGATTTGGTAGACACGCAGCGCGTTTTCATAGAGCACCTTACGGCGATCGCCCGGCGGAACTCCTGCGAGAACGCGTTCTACAGACTCCCAAGATCGCGGGTAGAACGAAGCCACGTGCGGGAAGTCCGACTCCCACATGATGTTCTCGATGCCGATGTGGTGGCGCAGCTTGATGCCTTCGGATTCGAACCAGAAGTTCACGTACATCTGACGGCGCACGGTCTCGCTCGGACGTGTGGCGATACCTTCTGTCCATAAATGCCGGCATTCCCACTCGTGATCGCATGCGGCGAGCACGTAGTTGAGCCCGCCAATGCCGGCTTCGGCAAAGACACATTTGAGACGTGGGAAGCGCTCCGTGACGCCGGAGAAAATCAGTTGCGGAATGATCTGCGCCGGCGTGACTGCCGACGTGGCAGTGGAAGCCGAGTGGGCCTGGCGCGGCGTGTAGCCGTCCCACTTACGCGCGGAAGAACCGGCGCGGAGCCCTGCCGATCCGTGAAAGTGGATGGGAACACGCAATTCCTGGCAGGCGCACCACACCGGGTCCCAGTACGGATCAGTTAAGTGAGGAAGTGACTTAGGCATTTGTCCGAGGACGTTGACTCCCCGATGGCCGCGGGCGGCGGCGCGCTCGATCTCGCGCGCAATCTTCTCCGGCGCGGTGAGGTAAGGAAGAATGGTGATCGGCAGGTAACGGTCGCTGGCGCGCGCCCAGTCGATGAGCGCGTCGTTATAGGCTTGCACTACGTCCAGCTCGAACTCGGCGTCTCCGAATTCAAAAAAATTCCCGCCCGGCGGATTCGGGAAGAGCACCTCAGCGTCCACGCCGTCCGTGTCCAGCGCTTTCAGCCGCTCCCGCGGATCGTAGGCGGTTCGGGGTACCTCTTCCCACCGCTCGGGATACGTGGGAAAAGGCTCGCCCATCAAGGCGGGGCAGTTGCATACACTGTTATGGGCAGGCTTGCCGTAGACGCTCCAACGTTCGACGCGGCGTCCCTTGCTTACGAGCTCCACAACTTGAGGAATACGGTCGCCCCACTTACTGGCCGACATCCGCGAGATAAAGGCATCGCGGTTGAAGGCCGCGTGGGAATCCGCGCTAATCAGTCCGTATTTGATTTTCATGCCCTCACCATAGCAAGAAAAATTAAAAAAGGAAAAATCCAAAGCAAACCGGAGCATTACCGAACCGCGGCAAAGCGAGCAAAACCAAATCAAAGCGAGAGCCGAGGCAGGGTGCAAAAACCAATTGAACTGGATGCCACCTATAGGTTATGTTCCTAGAGGGCGCTTGTCTTGAGTGGGCAACCCGGAATTTGGGACGGGGTAAAACAGCGGTGAGGATCATAGGAGATCTGCCAAAATTCCCGCCCGTCTGGATCCGAATCGGCGGTGGGCCGAGCAAATTCGGATTGATAGGCCACCTAAAGCATGTGAGGTTAAGTCACAGTCTAGCCAGTCTCGTCATTATACTTGAAGATGAAGGAGCCCACTTCGTCGGCTACTATCGCGCCGACGCCGACACTTTAAGCCGGTTATATGAGATGATGCAGAGGGGTGTCGGTCAGCCGCTCGCACTTCTGGCCGACATGGAAATGGACGGATGACAGAACAGAGCGCTCATCTTTTCGTGCGCAAGTTAAGAGGGTTCAGTGTTCGGAGTTTTCCAGTACGGCGAGAGCCGCCTGGCAGCAGAGAATGTCCTGCTCGGGTCCGCCGGCGCCGGCCACGCCAATGGCGCCGACGATCGCTATCCCGTCAATCATTACAAAACCGCCGCCCACGGGCATGATGCGCCCGCGGTGAGAAATGACGAGACTGCGGAACCAGGGCCGCCGGGCTTGCGGCGCCAGATCCGCTGTGGTCATGTGAAAGGCGGCAGCCGTGTACGCTTTATTGAAGGCAAGTTCTGCGCTTCTAGGCTCGGCTTCGTCCATGCGTCCGACAGCAATGGGAGAGCCTGCTTCATCGACCACCGCTGCCGTCACCGCGATGCCATTTCTTTGCGCGTACGCGTGCGCTGCATGCACCATTTCCCATGCTTTGTCGAAGGGCACCGGCCCAATCGCTGCCTTGTTCTTGCGGAAGAAGGCGGCGTTGACTTCGATGGATTCCTGATGCTCGGCGGGAACCTCGTAATCACGAAAGATCGCGTCGACCGGGCATACGATCTCGCACTGCTCGCAGTCGATGCACACGTCCGGATCGATATAGAACTGGGGCGCTCCCGGGGTGGTGTGGATGCACGCTACGGGGCATACCTCGACGCAGGCGCCGTCGTTTGTACACAGACTCGTGATGACGTAAGGCACTGGTATCCTCGCTACGCTCGGAATTTCGAATCGCAGATTTCAAATCTCAGATTGCGGATTTCGAACTCCGGATTTGCCATCTGAGACTTGAAATCCCGAGGGCTAGCCATCAGCTGCTAGCGGCAAATCGGTGCGGATCACGTTTGCCACATGGACGCGGGTCCCATATTTGGGGGTTACAAGCTTTCCGTCTGAGCCAAGCGTGCCCAGACCCGCGGCCACGGCCAGTCGTTCCGCATTCGGGTCCGGCGCCGCCGTGGCGCGAAAACCAAGCTCTCGGATCCAAGCGCTCAGAATGAAGGTGATGAACAACCCATTTTGCACCGGCACCTGGCCGCCAATGCCCGGGGACTCGCGCGGGTCATATTCGGCGCGAACCGCACAGATGACGGCGAAAGGATACTCGTTGTTCGAGTCCAATCTCGCGATCCCTACCAGGTCGGTCCCCAGATAACGGGCCAGTTCTTTGACGTGGCTCGAAGTGATCTCCGGCGTATGGATGTCCGCTTTGGTCGGGAAGACGTTGCCTTCGGGCGCATTGCGGATCAACTCAGGCACTAAATTGCCGAGATCCGCCGGAGGGGTGTTGATGAAAAGATCCCAGTAGGGATCGTCGTCGTGGCGGCTTTTCCCCGACCACGGAATCTTTAACGGACCCAGTCGCAGCGCCACCTAGGCGTCCCGCTTGACGAAACGGTTGGTGTTCTCTTTTAGCGGGGCATAATAGCCCATATTACCGGGCACTTGTCCCGAATGGCCTGTGCTCGCGTGCGACGCCGTGCAGCCGCTAACCGTACAGCCGTGCTCCCCCGGCTTGATGCCGGAATCATAGCCGAGCCAGCGCACCCGGTTCTGGCTCGCCACTCCCCAGAAGCGGTCGTCGATCGCCTTCAGAGCGCGCACGAGCGCCGGCCGCGCGGGGATGGGACAAGTATGCAGAGCCCATACTGTGAGACTGCGCCACCAAACGTTGGGTTTGGTAAACGGGCAGACTGTGGCGCAGGTCAGGCAGCTTCCCCAATGATCGTCAACGTACGGCCGCAGCTTGTAGCAGGTGAGCCAGTTGATCTTGTATTTCTCGACGCCGTTGACGACCGCCTTATCCTCGAAGGTGATGCTGTTGGTGGGACAGTTGATGGCGCATTTCCGGCAGATTTTGCAGAAGTCCTCGACGCCGATATCGACGGGCCCATCCGCCACCAGTGGGAGATCAGTCAGGATCGGGTCCGGCATGTGGATGCGGGCGCCGAACTTGCCGTTGATGATGAGGCCATTTCGGCCCAGCTCGCCGACGCCGGAAGCCAGTCCCGCGGCCTGAGGGTTGGTCACGCCCCGCAGGGCGGTGTATCCCAATTCCTTGATGTAGCCCTCCAGCGCCTTGAGGATCATGACGCCTTTCATTTGCGATACGTGGTAGGCAGCGTCGCCGATGTGATGCCGGTGGGCCTGAAGCTTATTGTAGTCCCAGGCAGTCGTCGTGACGATAAGGTAGGGAAACTTCCGGACGAGTTCTTCAGGCGTGCTTTTCTGATATTCGTCTTGTGCTGTGCCGTCTTGAACATAGCGGCTGCCGGCGTACATGAAGGACGGATGTGCTCGGGCGACCGCGACAACATCGGCGCCCATATAACGGGCGACGGCTTTGATATGCCGCGTCATTGCCGCGGCATCCGTCACGGGCACTTGCTTCGAATTGACCTTGCCCTTCATTGGCTGGTTCACTACAGAGGCCAAGAAATTTCTGCGATCCGCGTAATGATTCGGGGCCGACACCCGGGTAAGCGGATCCTTGGAGATCGTGTTGCGATACCAGTTGAAAAGAGCCTTCCCGAGTTCACCGCGCTGGTTCTTGGGATGCGGCGACTGGTTCATATCGACGTTGGCCACCGGTCCTACAATGCGGACTGTTCGGCCTAAATAGGGCACGCCTCCGGCACTCGCTCCCGCTTGCTTGCCGTTAGTTCCGTCCATTACTTTTGCCTGTTCCAAGGTTACGGCCATGAGCTTCCCTTTCCTCTGTCCGGGCAAGTAAAAAAGCAACAAAATTAGCTTTGTGAGTGAGACCTCTTTGACGGCTTGGTAAACTGCTTTGTGGCTCTAATTGTATGTTTGCCACAAAAGGAGGCATCGATGCAACTCACTGGTGTAAGCCGCTTAGCGGGGAGCGTGTGGTAGAGATTCGTAGCCAAGATTAACGGAAGGCTTGGTTTGCGGCAGACATGCACTCCCGGTCAGGCGTATGACGCGAGAGCCACCTCAGCGCAGCGTTGGTCCTGCTCCTCAGTTCCCCCCGCGACGGCGATGGCGCCCACGACGCCGCCACCCTCCACAATGGGCAGCGCGCCTCCACCAGGCATAATTCGACCGTTGCTGGACACGACCAAGCTTTGAAACCATGTCTGTCCGGCGACCCCCGCCAACTCCCTTGTGGGCTGCTGGAAGCTGGCGGCTGTATAAGCTTTGTTGAGCGCTATTTCCACGGTGATGGGGCGAGCACGATCCATTCGGCCCAGCGCGATCATGCGGCCGCTTGGATCTACCACCACGGCTGTAACGGCAATGTCCAACTGCGCGGCCTGAGCGTGAGCGGCTCGCACCATCTGAATCGCCTTCTCTCCAGGGATAGCCATCGTTGTTCGTGATCCTCCTCGTGTGAAGTGAGCGTTCTACTGTTACAGGTAGTCCTATCCAGCAGTCAAGCGCTCAGAGGAGGACTTGTGGGGCCTCGGGGAGGCCAGTGGACGACACGCAAATCTCCTTCGAGCAGGAGTCGTAGGCGTGACGTGAAGAACGATTAAGGACTCGCAGTATCCTTCGCTAGAGATTTCATCAAGTCGACAAAGGCCTGCAGCAGATCGGTAATCGTGATGATCCCGACCAATTTCTCTCCTGCAACGACAGGGAGGCCACCAATCTTGTGCTTAAGGAGGATCCGCGCGACTTCGTCCAGGGATGTCCTGGGAGTAACCGTCAATACCTCTCCCGTCATAACCTCACTGACTTTGGTTATTCGCATTTGCCGTCCGTGTTGACGTACGTCGCGATCGGTAATAATTCCGATAAGTTTCTCGCCCGTCAGTACGGGCACCTGGCGAAACCCCCCGGCGTCCATTTTCGCCTGAGCTGCCGCCAAGGTATCATCGGGGCCTACGGTCACCGGGTCTTTAGTCATCCGTTCACGAACCATCATTAGCGCTGCTCCTTTTGTGACTAGTTCTGCAGGGGAGGTTAGCAGCAAAAAGCGAACCAAGACGCCGCAGCGCTAAGTTGTGGATTGTCAGGCAACTGCACTAGCCTGCCGTGGACCTTCATTGTGCGATACTGGTCAAATTTGTCATTTCAAACCCCGGTTAAAGCGTGTACTCTGTGGTTGCAGCTGCCTTTCATGCCAGTCATCCGGACGGGGCCGCGTCGGAACCGGCATGTTTCGCCAACGATCCTTTGCCCGCCAAAGCCGAATTGACTTAGGTGCTCGGCGAAAATAGCCGCCGTTAGTTATCCATGCTTTTGCTTCGCCTCGACAACGTATCTCTGGCCTATGGCCATTTGCCGTTGCTAGCCCATGTTGACTTTCAAATCGAGCTCGGTGAGCGGGTGTGCCTCGTCGGCCGCAATGGCGCTGGCAAATCGACCTTGTTTCGAGTGATTACGGGGGCGGCGCTGCCGGATGATGGCGAGATCTGGCGCCAGGAGACGTTGCGCATCGGGCATCTTGAGCAAGAGGTTCCCCCCGATACAGTCCAGACCGTGTATGAGGTGGTGGCTTGCGGGTTAGGGGAACTCGGCGCACTCCTGACAGAGTATCATCATGTCAGCCACCAGGCGGGCGCGGCCGCGCGCTCATCGCTGCTGCGGCTAGCGGAGTTGCACGCGCGCATCGACGCGCTTGACGGGTGGAATATCAGCCAGAAGGTCGAGACCGTCTTGACGCGGTTGAGTTTGCCTGCGGACGTGAGTCTCGCTGACTGTTCCGGCGGGACTCGAAGACAGGTCATGCTGGCGCGAGCGTTGGTGAGCGAGCCTGATCTGTTACTGTTGGACGAACCGACGAACCATCTCGACATCAGCGCGATTACGTGGCTCGAGAAGTTTCTCCTGGCTTATCGCGGCGCGCTGATCTTTATCACCCACGATCGCACGTTGGTGAAGCATCTGGCGACTCGCATCATCGATCTCGATCGCGGCAAGTTAACGTCTTTCCCTGGCGACTTTGAAACCTACCTGCGCAAGAAAGAGGAAATGCTGGAGATCGCGGCGCGCGCGGCGGCCAAGTTTGACAAGAAGCTGGCGGAAGAAGAGGCGTGGATTCGACAGGGCATTAAGGCGCGGCGGACGCGCAACGAAGGACGGGTCAGAGTCTTGCAGGCCATGCGACGCGAGCGCCGGGAACGTCTAGAGCTGCAAGGCAAGGCCCGCTTCGGAATCGATGCCGGTGACCTATCGGGCAAGTTGGTGGTCGACTTACGGCGCGTGAGCTTTCGTTATGGCGACAACTTTATCATTCGCGATCTATCCACGCGTATCTTGCGCGGTGATCGGGTCGGTATCATCGGTCCCAACGGCTCCGGCAAGAGCACGCTGCTCAAGCTGGTCTTACGCGAGATAGCGCCGACCCACGGGCAGGTCGTGCCCGGCACGCGCCTTCGTGTCGCCTATTTCGATCAGCACCGCGGGCGATTGGAGCCGGAGAAAACGGTGCGCGAGAACATGAGCGAGGACTCCGATTACGTCATGGTTAGAGGCCGGTCACGCCACGTCGTCGGCTATCTCAAAGATTTTTTGTTTCCGCCCGAGCGTATCGACGCGCCGGTGAAGGCGCTGTCGGGCGGCGAGCGCAATCGGCTGTTGCTGGCGAAGATTTTTACCGGCTCGGCGAACCTGATGGTCCTCGACGAGCCGACGAACGATTTGGACGTCGATACGCTCGAGTTGCTGGAAGATCTGCTTGCCGAGTATAAAGGCACACTGCTGCTGGTTAGCCACGACCGAACCTTTCTCGATAATGTTGTGACGAGCACGCTGGTCTTTGAAGGCGAAGGCAGGGTCGGGGAGTATGTCGGCGGGTACGAAGATTGGGTGCGCTATCGAGAACGGGTCGGCGCTCAGGCGATCGAACGGCCGAGGCGCGCGCGCACGCCCCCAGCGATCGCGATCCCGCGAGCGGAAAGGCCCGGCGATGAAACCCGACGGCTTTCTTACAAGGAGCGGCGCGAGCTGGAAGCACTGCCCGCAAAAATCGAGTTGTTGGAGGCGGAGCAATTGCAGTTGCATACGGCCGCGAGCGACGCGGAATTTTATCGGCAACCAAAAGCTGAAATTGCCGCGACCATGGAACGTCTGGAAGCGGTCACGAAGGAAATCGAATTTTGTTACCGCCGTTGGGAAATTTTGGAGGCGCAGGCGGAGGCCGCGCCTTAGCGGGTTTCGCGTTGCGAGTTTTGAGTTCCGAGGTCAGCCGGCAGCCTGCGATGCGAAGCCAAATTACGAATGGGTGTTTGGCCTAAGATTTTATTTCCGCAAATTTCTTTGATTTAGGAAAATGCCATGGAGATGCGCATTGCCGCGGTCGACCTTGTGAGTAACACTTGTTTTCCCGCGCTCGCCGCGGAAGAGCTGGGCTTTTACAAAGCCGAGGGCTTGGATGCCCACATCGAACTCGTTCCGATGCTGGGGGCGACCAAAGCGCTGCGAGACGGCGTCGCGGATGCGATGGTTGCCGGCTCGGTGCATGATGTCCTGACGCAATTTCCCCGCTGGGAAGGGGCGAAGGTGGTCGTTGCCCTTTCCCAGGGAACCCCCTGGCTGCTCGTCGTTCGCGCCGATCTCCCCGCGCAGCGCGGCGACCTTAACGCAATAAAAGGGCTGCGTCTTACGGCGGCAAAGGGACCGGATCTGGCGCTGCGACGGATGCTAATCGAGGCGAGGATCGATCCTGACCAAGACCTGCAGATCGTGGAGCTGCCGGGCGCGAAAGCGCGCGATGTCTCTTTCGGAGTTTTCGCGGCCAGGGCTCTCGAGGCGGGTCAGGTCGATGGTTTTTGGGCCAACGCCATGGGGAGCGAAACCGCAGTCCGGCGCGGCGTCGGCAAGATTCTCATCGATGTCCGCCGCGGCGATGACCCCGCCGAGGTGCGCCATTTCACCTTCGCGGGTCTTGCCACGACCGAAGCGTTCATAGAGCGGAAGCCCGAGCAGGTGGCCGCTGCGGTCCGCGGCATCGTGAAAACCCAAAGAGCCTTGCGGGTAAATCCCGCGTTGGCTTCGGAGGTGGGACGGCGGAGGTTTCCCCAAGAGGCTGCGGAGCTGATCGCGTCGATCGTCGAACGGGACCTCCCGTTTTACGATCCGGTCATCTACGAAGAGGCTGTCGCGCGGCTCAACCGGTTCGCTCAGTCTGTCGGTCACCTGACCCGCCCCGCACCTTACGAGCAGGTAGTGGCTGTTCGCTTTCGCGACCTTTGGCGGTTCTGATTGAGGGCCGGCGCAAGGGACACCGGTCAACGAACGGCCGTAGAAGAGGAAGGCGGGAATAACGCGCTGCGGTTCGGGGTTTTCTCCGCGCTGCCGTTTATTGATCTCTGGGGTTCGGCGCGTCGGACAGCCCTTTAATCCACGCTTTGCACATCTGAATCGCAAAAATTTCGGCTTCGCGCAGAGTATTAAAG
>JBOHVR010000421.1:0-14925 GCA_050735755.1 Binatia bacterium | reverse complement strand
CTTTCTTCACTTCGCCCTGAAGTCTACCCCGGACGCCCACTTCAAGATCGGTTGCTGTAACGCGAATTTCTCCCTTGTCGGTTTCGAGCAAAACATTAGCGAGAATCGGCATGGTATGGCGCCGTTCGACAATGCTCTGGGTCCAATACAGTGTTTCGAGAAATTCCTTACGCTTGGCTCTGATTTGCATAGATCCTCCAGTACGCAATTAACAGGAGTAGGCTTATCCTACTATTATCTTCTTTATTAAGAATACTATAGAAGAATCAGAAGAGCCTGTGAATAACGCGCGTAAATAGGGAAAGGTTTGTGTTTTTATGCAGTTCCGCTCGCTAAAGGCAACCGGCACGCCTGTGGATTTGTGCCCGCATTGGAGAACGCAAGAATAGACGCTGTTCCTTTTCCACAGCTAAGGATTCTGTTACCCACAGGTTATCCCCACTAGGGCTTAAGGTTCTTTTCGATCCTATCCATAGTCGCTTTCATGGATGGATCGTCCTTGATTTTCTTCTCGATTGTTCGGGAAGCGTGAATTACCGTCGAGTGGTCCCGGCCGCCGAACATAGTTCCAATCGCGGGGAACGATGTGGAGGTGTATTTTCGACACAGGTACATGGCGAGCTGCCGCGGTACGGCGATGTTTTTCGTCCGCCTTTTCGATTTCAGATCCGCGAGCCGGAGGTTAAAATGATCGCAAATAGTCTTTTGAATGTGCTCCACCGAGATCTCTCGATGCGCTCCCTTGAGGGTGTTCTGGAGCACTTCCTTGGCGAGATCTACGGTGACCTCTGTCTTGGTCAAAGAGGCGAAGGCGGCCAGTCGTGTCAGCGAACCTTCTAACTCGCGCACGTTGGAGTCTATGTGAGAGGCCAAAAAAATCGCCACTTCATGCGGTATACGAACGTCTTCGATCTCCGCTTTTTTCTGGATGATAGCCACTCGCGTCTCCATGTCCGGAGGTTGAATGTCGGCGATCAAACCCCACTCAAAGCGATTGCGGAGGCGATCCTCCAAGTCAGGAATTTCCTTGGGAAATTTGTCTGAAGTGATGATGATCTGGCGATGTGACTCGTGCAGCGAATTGAAAGTATGAAAGAATTCTTCCTGGGTGCGCTCCTTGCCGGCGAGGAACTGGACATCGTCCAAGATCAGGACATCGATGTTGCGAAAGCGGGTTTTGAATTCGTCCATTTTGTCCCGCCGCAGTGATCCGATGAGTTCGTTCATAAAGGATTCGGAGCTCAAGTAAAATACCTTGAGATCTAGCCGGCGATCGATGACTCGGTGGCCGATCGCATTGATCAGGTGAGTCTTGCCAAGTCCGACACCGCCATAGATGAAAAAGGGGTTGTAATGCTCGCCGGGTTGGTTGGCTACGGCAAGCGAGGCCGCGTGCGCAAACTGATTGCTGGCGCCTACCACGAAATTGTCGAACGTGTATTTGGGAATAAGGTTGGTGGTGCGCTGGGGTTTTTTGTGCTCGTGGTAGATGCGCTCTTTTTCTGCCGGAGCCCGGCTTTCTCTTAGCTCGGGGTTGACCACGAGACTGAGCTCTATGGGAGTGCGACTGAGGTTTGTAAGGGTCTGACGAATCGTGGCAAGAAAGTTTTCTGCCAGCCAGTCGCGAAAGAACTTGCTCGGAACTTCCAGAACGACTTCGTTAGGTTGATTCGGGCGCGCGCGCACGGGTTTAATCCAGGTGTCGAAATTTTGTTCGCCGACAGACTTGCGAAGCTCGCTGAGAGCTTCATGCCAAATGTTTTCTTTAACCATGTCAGAAACCGCGGGTGTAAGCAGAGCGTTGCAAGAAACTTACAAACAGACTTATCCACAGATGTGGATAAGTAAAAAACCATTGAATAAACACATGGTTATAAGTCATACCATCCTGCCTTAAACAGGAAAGAAAGAAAATGTTAGGCCGCATGAGCCGGGGAAGAAGAAGAACCAAGGCTCGCTAGACTCAAAATCGAGGAGCGGCATGATCTGTCTGCGCAGGTTTCTAAATCGTGCTTGGTAGCTTCATGCGAAGAATCTTGTTTAATGGCGTCGAGCAGGTTGCTGAAAAAAGATTAAGAATGCTTCTCAGCATGAACGGAAAATCATCAACAATATCGAGTCCCCTCCGTTCGTCCTGAGCCCCGTCGAAGGACTCCGAAAGGGTTTTTCAGCAACCTGCTAGAGCAAGGTGACTTTCTAGTCCTTTTCCAATATCAATGCAAGGAAAATTTCGCCAGGAAAAAATTTTGCCGCGCGCGCATGCGTTGACAGCAAAAAAGTCGAATGTTACGAACTTGCAGGGCCATGAAATCAGAGGATCTTTACTTGCGCGCATGCCAAACCGCTCCCGGAGGTGTTAACAGTCCCGTCCGCGCTTGGCGTGCGGTGGGCGGAGCGCCTCGCTTCATCGCGCGCGCCGCAGGCAGCAGAATTTACGATGTTGAGCGCAACACCTACATTGATTTTGTGAACTCGTGGGGCGCGTTGGTTCTCGGACATGCCCACTCCAAAGTGATCACCGCGATCCAGGCCGCAGCAAAAAATGGGACGACTTACGGGGCGCCGACGGAAATCGAAGTTGAGCTGGCGGAAGAAATTTGCCGGCGTATGCCGTCGTTAGAAAGAGTGCGGCTCGTTAGCTCCGGCACGGAAGCGACGATGAGCGCTCTCCGGCTTGCTCGGGCTCATACGCAACGCGACAAGATCGTAAAATTCGACGGCTGTTATCACGGACACGCGGACAGCTTGCTTGTCAAGG
The DNA here is from genome assembly GCA_050735755.1 of Binatia bacterium. Taxonomy (GTDB): domain Bacteria; phylum Desulfobacterota; class Binatia; order UBA9968; family UBA9968; genus DATMAM01. Next base: position 12,167 of record JBOHVR010000421.1, on the reverse strand, counting down.
CAGGATCTGGGGTTGCCACGTTGTCGTTGCCGGACAGTCCTGGGGTGCCGCGCGGCGTTGCTGCGGCAACGCTAGTTGCGAAGTTTGGTGACGGTGCCAGCGTCAAAAGGCTGTTTGAGGAATGCCCGGGGCAAATCGCCGCCGTTATCGTTGAACCGGTCTGCGGCAATATGGGAGTGATACTTCCGCGGCCGCAATTTCTCGCGGACCTGCGGAAGCTAACGCGCGCCGAGGACGCGCTGCTGATATTTGATGAGGTGATAACAGGATTTCGAGTTGCTCCCGGTGGGGCGCAGAAACTCTACGGCATTGAGCCTGATCTGACATGCTTAGGCAAAATTGTCGGCGGCGGTCTGCCGCTGGCAGCGTTTGGCGGAAAGCGCGAGATCATGGACCTGCTCGCGCCCGAAGGGCCGGTTTATCAAGCAGGAACGTTGTCGGGGAATCCGCTGGCCGTCACGGCCGGCCTCACGACGCTGGAGATTTTGGATCACCCCGGCGTGTATGGAGTGTTGGAGGAGAGGGGGCAAGCGCTTGAGGCAGGATTGATCCATGTGATGAGGCGCCAGGGACTAAAAGGGATCGTTAACCGCGCCGGCTCCATGTTGACCCTGTTTTTCGGTGTTGATCAGGTGAGCAATCCCGACGAGGCGAGGCAGTGCGATATCCAAATGTTTGGTCGGTTTTTCCATGGTATGTTGGAGCGAGGCGTCTATTGGCCGCCATCACAATTCGAAGCGGCATTTGTCTCCCTGGCGCACGAGAGGCGGGATATTGAAGAGACGATACGCGCGTTTGAAGGCTGGGCCGAGTCAGGAACTGCGGTTTGACGTTACCAGGGGTGCATGCTAGAGAGTTCCGTAAGTGAGAAAAGAGGGGAAGCCTGATAAACACCAACCCGCGAAGGTTGTCTCCCCGTTTGCTAAGGTTGCCAAATATCTCGCTTTAGGTTTAGAGGTCCCGAGCACCATTGCCGGGAGCCTGATCTTAGGCCATTTCTTGGACGTTTACTTTGGCACGTCGCCATGGCTTGTGGTGATAGGTGCCGTGCTGGGATTCGTTGCAGCAGTAGTTCGGTTAGTGCACTATCTGCGTTATTTTTCGGAGCGAAAGATATGAGGGCGGAGTCGCTGGGAGGGTTGGTTCTCCGAGTCGAGGTTTTGCAAGGCGTTCTTGCCCTGGGCCTGTTTGGGTTATTGGCCCCGCTGGGCGTTCTAGAGTTACGTCCCCTGCTGCTTGGCGTTGTGTTTGCGGGGATAAATTTTTTTCTGCTGGCGTTTGGTGTTCGTTTAGTCCTGGCACCGCTCGGCGGTAAAAGACGACTTCGGACCGGTGTCGCGTTGCTCGTGGTGAAGCTGGGACTTTTTCTCGGTGTGCTCTCGCTCCTGCTTTTTAAGTTTAACCTTGAGCCCCTCTCCTTTGCCGCCGGCGTCACCTGCTTGTTGGTGGCCATCGTCTGCGAACGTTTGTGGGCCAGTCTCGGTGATTGAGAAATGGAACATCCTTTTACCTGGTTCTCTTTGCTTCCTTATCCTTTGAGTGCCCTGCCCGAGCATACGGTCACGGCGTGGTTCGTGATGATTGCGGTGATCTGTCTTGCCCTGGTCTTCAGGAGTTCGGTTAGGCAGGCGCAAAGGCCTTTTATTCCGGAATACAGGGTGAGTGTACGCAGCGTTCTCGAGGCCCTGATGGATATGGTGGTTGGCTTGAGCGATAGCATCATGGGCCGCCACGGGCGGAAGTACGCGTCGCTGTTCGTGAGCCTTTTTCTCTTTATTCTGTTCAGCAATTTTTTGGGTCTGGTTCCAGGTTTTACACCTCCGACGAGCGTTTTTTGGACCAATTTGGGCCTCGGTTTGGTGACCTTTTTTGCTTATCATTACTTTGGGGTGCGGGAAAACGGGCTGCGCTACTTCAAACAGTTTTTTGGTCCGATGCTCGCGCTGTCTTGGCTCTTTGTTGTGATAGAGCTTGCCTCCCATATTTTTCGTCCCGTTTCTCTAGCGATCCGGTTATACGGGAATATGTCTGGAGATCATCTCGTGCTGGAGATTTTTACGAGTCTGACCAAAGTGGGCATCCCGGTTTTGTTTTATATCCTGGGTTCCCTGGTGAGCGTGATCCAGGCGGCGGTGTTTACGATTCTGAGCGTCATCTATGTGGCGATGGCGATCAGTCACGAGCATTAAAGCGGGCCGGCTGCGCGGCGAGGAAGAGGACAGAGGAGAGGTAGCTATAATCCCGCTGGAAAGGAGGAGAAGCATGAGGAAAGGAGCGGTTTTTGTGCTGATGATTACCGTGGCCTTGGGATCTGCGGCGCTCGCTGGTGCTGCGGCCGAAGGGACAGCAGCGCCGGGTGCAACGGACTCCTTGGCCAAGGCAGCAATCGCGCTTGGCGCGGGCCTAGCCATTGCGATCGCAGCGTTTGGCGCGGCGTTGGGTCAGGGGCGCATGGCGGCAGCTGCGATGGAGAGCATTGGACGCAACCCCAACGCGGCCGACCGGATTCAGTTGCCGATGATCCTGGGGCTGGCGTTTATCGAAGCTCTTGCGCTCTATGGCTTTGTCATAGCCTTCTTCTTGCAAGGGAAGATCTGAGCACGGATCACGTGGGCTAAAAAAGGCGGGGAAAATCCCCGCCTTTTTTAGGCAAGGTCGACTTTTTCCAGACTCACGTGGGTGTGTTGCAAAATTTCATTGAGCGTATGGAGCTTATATGGCCGCTCGTAAAAGATCTCCTTGATTCCGGTATTAACCAAGACCTTGAGACAGTGGATGCAGGGCGTGTGCGTAATGTAGATGGATCCGTCTTTGATGCTGGAGCCGTTCTTGGCCGCCTGGGCGATCGCGTTGATCTCAGCGTGGATCGTCCGGAAGCAGTTCTCTTCAATTTCCCCGTCCGGCGTTTTGGACTGATAAACGAGACAGCCCACATCGATGCAGTGCGGCATGCCGGCAGGGGCGCCGTTGTAGCCTGTGGCCAGGATGTTCTTGTCGCGCACGATGACAGCGCCGACTTTGGCGCGGGTGCACGTTGAGCGCTCAGCCACCTGGCGCGTGATCGTCATGAAGTACTGATGCCAAGAAAGTCTTTGGATCATGTGGATTGACCTTTCAGTTCGGCTCGGGGGGAAGCAGGTTGTGAGCGGCGGACGGACTCGCGTTTCTCGCTCACAGGTTCGCCTATAGAGAAAGGCGCGGGAATAAAGGTCAAGATAAAAACCCCGATCATGAACCAGCCCAAGACCCTGCGCTTAAAATCGAGCGGCGTGTAAGAATCCAGACATGCCGGATGTCGAAAGCCAAGAAACAAGAGCAAGACCCCCCACACGATCCAGCCGTCCCACCAACGCAGCAGCCCAAGCGACAGGATAAAAAGGAAGGTTAGCCGCGAAATCCAGATGTGCCGCGCGCCGAACAGCGCGTAGACGATATGGCCGCCGTCAAGTTGACCCACCGGGAGAAGATTGAGCGCCGTTACAAATAGCCCGATCCAACCCGCGAACGCGATCGGGTGAAGAGTAATGTTTACGTCGTCCGCGAAGTGCCCCAGAGTTAGCTTGGTAAGTAGAGTCAATAAGAGAGACGAACCGAGACCAATGCCTTCCCCCTTCGCGTCAGTATCCCCAAGGGTGGATAGGTTTAAGCCGGCAACGACTGCGGGTACCGCAAGAATTAGACCCGCCAGCGGGCCGGCAGCGGCGACGTCGAAGAGAGATCTTCGGTCCGCCGGGGCTGAGCGCATAGCGATGAAGGCGCCAAAGGTGCCGATGAACGGGGGTCCGGGAATGAAGAACGGCAAGGTCGCACGCACGCCGTGTGCCCGCGCAGTCGTGTAGTGACCGAGCTCGTGGACAAGCAAGATCGTCATGAGTGTGAGTGAGAAGGGCAACCCGGCGGCGAATTCCCAAGGCTGACTCAGGACATCCACTCCATTCAGCCTAGCGCCTGCCATAGTCGTGGTCACAAGTGTTGCCACAAATAAGAATAAGTGAAGCAAAAGTCTCCGTGTTGTCATAGGATCAAATCTTGACTAGGCAATGCGGTGAACCAAAACCTTGTCGCCCCGCGCGGCTCCGCTAAAGGCTTGGGCGCTCCCGCGAAACTGGGCGATTTCCATCACGCCCCAACTGTCAACTAAAGCAATCAGCGCTTTCTCTGCGCCGCTGGCGTAGTTGCGCTCCAGACCGTGAAGCTTGTACTCCTTGAATGAAATCGTGAGGCCCGCCGTGGCAAAGGGCTGCAAGTCTTCCGCGCGGATGTTCGTCACCAGATTGCCAAACCGGTCGATATGGATAATTTCGCCTTCGAGAAAGCCATCATTCAGAGCAACATGGGGCCAGGCGAGGGTCTCAAAGTGGTCGCTTTTAGAGCCGAAGTCTTCGGCCGGAGTGCCGCGGGAAAGGTAGGCCGCGACGGGAGCAAAAATATCCCGCCCGTGAAAAGTTTGGCTGGTGGGCTTGAGGAAATAATTTTGGTTATTGAGATTAATGATGCGGGTAATTTTTTTTTCTCTCAGGGCCAAACTCAGCACACCGTTGTCGGGGCCGACGTAAAAGCAACCTTCTGCCTCGATCAACAGGGGCCGCCGGTTGCTGCCGACGCCCGGATCAACCACGCCGACATGGATGGCGCCTTGCGGGAAATACTGCACGGCGGAGTTTAAGATCAGCGCGCCGCAAAACACGTCCTGGGGCGGCACGTTGTGGCTTAGGTCGATGACCGCGGCGCCGGGATTGATTGTGAAAATCACGCCCTTCATGATGCCCACGTAGGGATCCGCCTGGCCAAAATCTGTGGTTAGTGTTATCAGGCCGCGCGTCATGAACTGTCCTGATGGAAAGACTCTAACGGAAAAGCCCCTTTGGGTAAAGCCAACGCTGCGCAGCCTCCGGTCCCGGCCGGCACGCGGGACGAAAAATTTTGGCTGAGGGGCCGGATCGACACAGCTGCGCCGCCCGGCCTTTTCTCGCAAAGCGCGGCACGGTATAACGATCCGACTGCTTCGTGGAAAGGCCCAGCCGATTTTCATCTTTCGCTCGTTGCGCAATCGCGACTTTGCTCTTTTCTGGTCGAGCGATGTGCTGGGCTCGACGGGACAGTTTGTCCGGGACGTTGCGGTGGCGTGGTACGTTTACGAAGTCACTGCCTCGCCCTGGGTTCTGGGAATTCTGGGTTTCTGCGAGGCGACGCCCCGCTTGGTCCTGGGCCTCTTTGCCGGCGCCCTATCGGATCGTTACGACCGCGTGCGGATTTTTACCCTCATTCAGTTTCTCTCCGCCATACCTGTTTGCGTAATGGTAGTGCTTTACTTTCTTGGAGTATTGGAGGTTTGGCATCTGATTATCTTGGAGGTCGTCGTGTCGGCGGTAAAAAGCGCCAGTCCGTCGGCAACGCAGTCAGTGATTCGCGACTTGGCGCCAGAGAATCAAATCATGAATGCGGTGGCGCTATCTTCAGCGGGTTTTAACGGGGCGCGCGTGGTGGGACCATCCCTGGGTGGTCTTTTGATTGTATGGCTTGGGGTCGGCGGGTGCTTTTTGCTCGACGCCTTGGTTCTTGCGATCGCCGGCGTGGAGATGCTTTTCATTCGTCACCCGAAACGTAAGCCGGATCGCGGCCGTCAAGACTTCATGGGCGAGATCAAAGCGGGTCTGCGCTATATCGGGGGTGCGCCAACGATCGTGGCGATTTTGGGAGTTTCTTACACGGCGAGTATACTGATCGGAACCTACCAGCGGTTTCTTCCCGTCTTTGCCAAAGATCTCTATCAGGTTGGACCGGAGGGTTTGGGTTTGATGATGGCTGCGCCGGGGATCGGGGCCCTTATAACTCTATTGATACTGGCCGGGCGTGGAGAAGAGGGAGACACGAGGAAGCTGCTGTGGGCCACGGCAATTCTCAGCCCGGTGGTAATGATTGCCTTTTGTATGACGCGGAATCTCTTCCTCGGCCTGTTGTTTTTGGGGTTGATCGGCGTGGGCCAAGTTGGGTTTCGGACCGTGGCGCGAGTCGTGATTCAGTATGATGTGCCCCTGGAGCTGTTGGGTCGCGTAACCAGTGTCTTTGCCATAGAACGCGGGCTAAACTCCGTCGGTTCAGTCGTGTTGGGCGCCTTGGCTGCGGCGTTTGGCGCAGCGGCGGGGCTTGCGATTGCTGCCATAATTTCGCTCTTCAGCACGCTTGTGTTTTTCTACCGCTTTGTACGACCCCGGCGCATGGCCGTTGCACGGGCTGTAAGAGACGTGACCAAAAAGGATCGAGGGAGTTAGGAGTTCGCTAAAAAAGAATATGAGTTGGCGATCGCAACGGCTGCGCGCAAGTGTGCTGAGTTAATCGTGCCGACGATTAGCGAGTCGATGAACGGCTGACGAAGCACGAAATCGATGGCCGGAGCCGGCTCGAGGTGCCCGCTGTCAAGCCCTTTGATCGCCAGGACGCCGAGCCCGGCCTGATGTGCTTGCACAAGCGCAGCCGCCAACGACTGGTCCTTTTGGCTGAATGGAGCCATCACCACGTCAAGGGTTCGGCATGCTGCTAAAATACCTGCGGGGGTTTTTGCCGAAATGCCAACCGCACGGACCTTGCCGCTGTTCTTTAAGTTTTCGAGCGCGTTGACCGCGTCGGTTTGCGTGAGAATCTCGACGTCCCTACCGTCTGAATGCAGCATCAGGAGATCGAGCCGGTCGGTTCGTAAACGGCGCAGGCTTTCGTCAACGGATTGGCTGATTGCCGCGGGGGAAAAATCGTAGACCGAGCGGCCGTTCAGGTAGTGCTCGCCGCATTTGGTGCAAATAATCAGGCGATCGTGGTGGCGCGCGATTAAGGCGCCCAGCCTACGCTCGCTTTCGCCGTAAGCAGGCGCCGTATCAATCAGGTTCACTCCCAGTTGGATGGCCGTGCTGAGTAGCTCCTCGGCTTGCTGGTCTGAGGGCAGCGCGAAGGACGTTGGGTATTTGACGCCGGTGTTGCGACCCAGTTTGGTTGTTCCCAGGCCGATTGGACTGACGGCAACGCCGGTATGGCCTAGCGGGCGGGGAACCACTCGATTTCCTCCCACGGGTAGCGCGCCAGCGATGGCTTGGGCCATTGGGGCAGCATCTTCTGGTTATAGCCGGCCGGATTCTTGAGGTCCACGTTCACAAGCGCGAACACTTCGTCTGCCAAGACCGGGGTTAGAGAAAGCTTGGTCGGCCAGGCGACGATAACACCGGGCGCGACACGGCTGACATGGACGCCGCTGGGGCGGCGCAGGTCAGCCGTGCGCGCCTCCGCGCGTACCGCTTCATAAAGGGCGATCTCAGCGCCCGAGAGGTCAAGTCCTGGAAGACAACGCCGGATTGCGCGCAGCGCTTTCTGCCGCGCGCGCGGGTTGTTCTTTTCTTCCGCCAGTCGCTCCGCGATTTCGCCGCCGGCCTGCCAAAGGCCGGGCGCTGCCGCGGTAATCGTGAGTTGTGTTTTGCCGCCGGCAATGCAATGGCCAAAGAGCGGCGGCAGCGCGCCGCGCAAAAGGACCATCTTAAGGGGCCGTCGCTGCATTAGATCGGCTTCGATACCGGCGGCGCGGGCAAGTTCGGCGTTTCCCGCGCCGGCCGCAAGCACGATCGCGCGCGGCTTGATCGTGACTTCGGCGGTCTGTACTCCTTTCTCCGAGATGTGAAGCCGCGTCGCATCGTAGAGAAAAATGAATCCTTCATGCTGCGCGGCGAGCGTTTGAAGGAATGATCCAGTTGATACCACCGGCTCGGCGAGCGCGTAGACGACAACGGCTGACGCGCGTAGCGCTTCAGGCCACGCGGGCTGGGGCAGCTTTTCAGGCCGGGTTGCCAGCAGGCCGGCTTTGGCCAGCAGCGGCATGAATCCAAAAGACTGCACGGTAGCGGCGAAAGAGCCGCGCGGCAACCAAAGATAGCAGCGATCGGAAAGAACCTGCGTCGCCGCCAGATCGGGTTCGGTCTCGCTGGCCAAACAGCGCCGCCAGCGCTCGGGCATTTCACTGGTGGCGCGGACGGCAGCAAAGTCGCGCACGCCGCGCAAGGCGTATTTCCCGCCGCCGTGGATAATGCCTTGAGCCCGGATCGTTTGTCCGGCGCCGAGGGCCCGCGCTTCCAACAGGATGGCGTGGTAACCGGCGCGCCGAAAACGATCCAGGCACCAGAGGCCGGCGGCGCCGGCGCCAAAGATGAGAACGTCTAACTGCATCGTCCTCGCGACGCGAGGAATTTCAAATTGCAGATCTCAGATTTCAGATTTGCCATTTCCGATCTCGAAGGGGAAGCTTCGCCCGGCGATGCTCAGTCCTCGGGTTATAGGGTGTTCCTGAAAAATTCACTCCTATGCTTCGGCAAGCTCAGTAAAACGGAAGACACCGCAACTCTTTAAAGAGTGCTCCGTTCGCCCTGAGCTTGTCGAAGGGTGAACGGAGAGTTTTTCAGCAGGCGGCGAAGAGCTTGCGGTCGACCATTTCGCAGATAACGTGGCCGACCAGGATGTGTGTTTCCTGAATGCGCGCCGTTTCGGTTGTGCCCGGCACGCGCAGCAGGTAATCGACGACAGGGGCCATTTTGCCGCCATCGCCTCCCGTAAGCCCGATGCTGACGATCTTGAGCTTCCGGCACGCGGCCAAAGCGTCCAGGATGCTAGGCGACTTGCCGCTGGTAGAAATGCCGATGGCCACATCGCCTTCTTTTCCCAGGGCGCGAATCTGCTTGGCGAAAACTTCCCGGTAGTCGTAGTCGTTGGCGATGCTGGTAAGCGCGGAGGAGTCGGTCGTCAACGCAAGCGCCGCGAGCGGGGGCCGTTCGATGCGGAAACGATTCACGAACTCGGCGGCGAGGTGTTGGGCATCCGCGGCGCTGCCCCCATTGCCGAAGAGCATGACCTTATTCCCGCGCCCGAGCGCCTGCGCGATGACGTCGATCACTGCGATTAGGGTGTCGAGACTGTGATCGAGAAAGGATTTCTTCGCCTGCAGGCTCGCGTCAAAGCATTTGATGATCTCGTCACGCACGATCGTCCTCAAAATCACCGGCATCTTAACGGGCAAAAAAACGCGCTGTCAAGTAAACGGACCGGCGCTTCTTTGGTGATTGACTCGGCTCCCTCGCCCGCCTTACGGCCCGACTTTGGTGCCCTCCAGCGGATAGCGCTTTTCAGCCCATCCGGGCAGGCCTTCATCGAGGACCTTCATGTCGCGGTAACCTTTCGTGTGGAGAATGCCATAGGCCAGACTGGCCAGGTGATGGGGGCATGCTCAGTACAGGACCAGCGGGCGATCGCGCGGAATCTCGCCGATGCGGCTCTCAAACTCGCTGAGAGGAATGGAGATAGCGCCCTTGATATGCACCTCCTGATACTCCTCGGCGCTGCGCACATCGATCATGATGGGTGTTCTGCGGTGGATGATCTCGTCGACCAGAGCATCGAGCTTAATGAACTCCGGTTTGACTCCGTCCGGCATCGTCTGCTGCGCGTATTGCGGGTATTTAGCCGGATCGGCATAAACAGAGTTAACCGCAATTGAGAGCGCCATTAGAGCCGGAAGGGAAAAGCGAAAAAGCTTCACTCCATACATAGTGCGCAACGCCTTTCGCGGAAAATCTCTCTTGTCGTCCTTCTTAATTTTACCTTTTTACTTCTGCGGCCGCTAGGCCGCAGGCGGAGAACTCCGGAAGCCGCTATAGTCGGACAACTGCTTCAGCGTCAGAACTCCCACATGGCGCAGGCCTTTGATGATCCAGGTCGGATAGGTTTCGATGCGCGCCGCCTGGCATGCGCGCGCTTGAGGCGCCCGCCGGCCGCCAGGACTGCACTCAACGTAGGGAAGGCGGCCAGCGGACGGACCAAAGAGCGTTTTTTGATCCTGGCAATGAGGGCACCACGACGCGCCATAGAATTTCGCTCCACTCTGATCCAAATGTTGGGCCAGCGCGCGGACCGCGGGGTCTTCAGGCGCGGCAGGTTCTCCCAAGACGCCGATATAATGGAGATGCAGGAGCAGCACGGCGGCAGCCGCCACCGGGAGCGCTTTGGTCAGCAGGGGACGCCACGATGCCTGCGCCAGGTTTGCGGGACGTTGGTAGCTTGCCAATGCCAAGAGAGCGGTCATCAGGGCGAGAGAGGTCAGGCAGTAAGGACAGGCGGCCTTCAGTGCGAAAATCGATATCACGGTCAGATAGGCGCTGTAGAGCGCGCCAAAAAGAGCGATCATCCAAGCAAGTCGCCAGTGCGTATCCGCTCGTTTGACAAAACAGATTGCCGCGAGGGCAGCATAGGTAAGAAAGCCCCAAAAGGAGGTAGGGATGCCCAAGAAAGTAGCCCAGCGACTGCTTAGAACCAGATCGCAAGCGCTGCCGGCGGCGCAGCCTTTGACAGAACTGCCTGCCCAGGCCATGAACGTAAGATAACCGGTGAGTCCCATGCCAATAATGCTCAGAGCGAGAAGCGGCCAATTGGGGGCGGCGCGCAGCGCCACCCGCGGTTGCGCTTTCTTATTGGTTTTAGACTGTCTTTGTTGTGCCTTACTCATGGAGGGTTCTCGCGTTGAACTCGAGGTGAAAACTTCTACGCTGTCTCTTCATTGCAAGTCCAGTTCTGGGTTGTGTGAACTCTACTCATATCCCTGCGCTCGGGAAATCGTCAATAGCGCCGCGCCCGCATGTTGTCCGTGGCTCCACTTCGGGAAACGCCACGGCCGGCGACCGAGGCAAATCGGCACGAACCGCGGCTTACTTTTTTCCCCTTGTGGCGGGTTGGGGTACCGTCCGTAAACTTTGGATGTCTTGGAAAATGTCTTTCTCCTGCCAGGAATCGCCGTAATAGTTGATGCGGCGGACACCCTGGCGGTCGATGAGTGTCGTGAGGCTCGTGTGCTGCACGAGTCCCTTGCCCTTTTTCTTCACGCTGACGCCGAAGGAGCGCCACACCTTGCTCATCTCGTCTTCCTCGCCCGTGAGAAAAGCCCACGTGCTGAGATCCGCTCCATACCGTTGAGCATAAGATTTGAGGACCTCAGGTTTGTCCACTTCGGGATCGGTGGTGATGCTGATGAGGAAGAAATCGGACGCATGCTCGCGCGCGAGCATGCGCTGGAGCTGCGCAAACTTCGCGGTCAGCAGGGGGCACACATCGGGGCAGGTCGTGAAAACGAAGGTAACCAGGGTAACGCGGCCGCGCGCGCTGCCCGAGTAAAACGCGGTGCCGTTCTGGTTGACGAGCGTAAAAGCAGGCGCCTTGCTGTTGGTGACGACGCGCGCGGTTTTGCTCGTTTGCGGGGGACCGGGCAGGTGGGCGCGCGCGGTGACGCTTAAGAAACACAGGAGGAAAAGTGAAAGGCTTAAAGAGAAACGCAGCCTGCCGGCTTTACTTAGGGTGCGTTTCTGTTCTCGCTGTGGCCGAGTGTTGTCACCCTCACCCTTTGCTCTCCCCGGCAGGGGGAGGGTGAGAGCGAGCGCAGGATGAAAGCGAAAGCGGGGAGCAAACATTTTGGCGCGGGTACTAATTTGCGTCCACCTTGAAGTCATAGGTGACCACGAGTTGGCGCACGCCTTCCGGAAGGCTTCCGCGGAGAAGGTATGTGCTCGAGTATTCTTCCTCCTTGCCGCCGGGAAGCCGCACCGGGAGCAGGAAACCGCACTCCACCAGGTCGAGATAATCGGCGAGCTCGCGGGGTTCGACGACGTGGCCGATGCGCGCAAATATTTCCTGGTTGCTGCGATTGCGAACTTTAAGATCAAGGTTGAAAAGTTCTCCGGTTCGCGTGATCACTTCGCTTTGCGGGAGCAGGGCCTCAATCTTGGCGCCGGCCGGCACAGCAACTCGAAAACTAATCTTTACGCCCGCGTTCCAGTTAAGAAAAACCTTCCACGCGCCGTTCTCCCGGACAAGATCCACGCTTTCCTCGCCCTCGATCATCTTCAGGGTTCCCGCGCGCTTCATTTCGTCGAGCGCCGCCAGCAGATCTTGGCGCTTGGTGGCGGGCAGGGAATTCAATTGATAGGAGTCCCAGGAAAGCAGCAGCGGCGCAACATGGTTCGCATCCGGAAGCCGCGCTTTTACCTTGACCTCGGCGCGGCCGGCGGCGATTTTTTCTGTCACCGGAGTAATCTCAATATACGCGGCGAGCTTTTTTGCCGCCTCCAGGGCGAAGCCGTTAAAGGCCCCGCGCT
>JBOHVR010000420.1:0-10509 GCA_050735755.1 Binatia bacterium | reverse complement strand
GTACAACCATCGTACAAAAAATATTCTCAAACTCTGATAATGTCACGCAATCCTGAAAATTCCGTCACGCTTCAAGCGGCTGAAAAGCGCAATAAAAAAGGGGAGTTTTTGAATTCTCCCCTTCTTTTCTGACTTTTTCGAAAAGCCGTTCTCAGTTTTTCAAGACCGGTGCCTTAAACCGCTCGGCCACCCCTCCCATAATGATTTCAAGCACTTACGGACATCTTAGCACCATCGTCGTTTTCATGTAACAACGTCGTAGCCATTTTCTTGAAGGTGCTGGCCACGTCCGCGCTCTGAATTAGGATGGTAACGTCGACCGGGATGTTATTCTTTGACCACCGGGTTTTTGCGGTGTGGCGGAAATCGTGAAACGTAAAGTTTTTGATTCCAGCCTTCTTTAAGGCGGTTGCAAGCGCATGCCTCAGCATGTCCTTTGTGATCCCCTGGCCGTCCCGCGTGAAGCAGCTTTGAGACGTTCGTCACCCTGGAGGTTTCAGCCTTGATCTCGTTCAGCACACTTCGAATTGGCGGCGTAATCGGCGAAACCTCCCTTACTCCGGTTTTCGTTCTTCCGCCCTCCGGTTCAATGACGCCTTCGTGCTCGTTAATCAATATCAGCCGTCAACCGTAACAAATCGCCCTCACTGAGACAAGATTCGTAGGCCACAATGCAGATATGTTTTAGCTCTGAAGCAAGCTTCGGCATGTGGCGCAGACATCTGAAGAGAGATTCTTTTCTGTTGCTGCACCATGCCGGACGATTTTCTCTTCAAGTCTTAGGTTTCGATACTCGAAAAGCTTCTCCGGGGTGAAGTCCGACCAGTCCCCGCCGGCCGTCTGACAAGTGCGCTGGTATAGATGCTTTTCGATGCGTTCAAATTTTTCGTTTATTCTAATTACCTGCGAATTCAAAATTCATCTTTATGCCAGGTCCGCTTTTTTGCTATAATTATCATCATGAAGAGATCGCTTGGACTTTCATGGGCTATCGGGCTTTTCGTCGTTAACTACGGCGTTGCGATTGCGGATCGTATCCCTGATGGGGACTTCATGGAGGAGGCGGCCGTTACTGCTTACGAAGAACAACTGCCGGCGTCTTTGGTTGGATCAAATTCGATTTCCGCTGGGCTCATTGGACAACCGCCATTTGGGCTCTTTGATCCAAGCCGGGCTGATGAGCTCACGCCAAGTTTTGTTTCCTCGCTCCGCATGATCAGGTCACAGCCGGATTTTTGGGTTAGCTCCAATACGCTTCCCCTGCTATACTCGGCGCCCATGACCGCCGAGCGTGCGTTGTGGACCGGTGTCTTGATGCAGGCGATCTATGATAGTCGCCGGCTTGCATGTGGCCGTCTCAGCTCGGGAACGCCAGTTTATTCGATCGAATGCGAAAAGCCGGATGCTCTCCGAGCGCTCTTCCCCCGGGTCTTTCCGTTGGCTCTGCAAGTCTCTTGGCCTTGATGGTTTCTGTAGTCGGGCCGGTCGCGGCACTCCTAGTTTTTGTATGCATTCTTCACAGCTGAAAAAAGGAATCTTTTAGAATGAAACTCGTAGGCGACTGTAATCGCTGTGGTCTTTGTTGCTTGGCTGGATCTTATCAGTGCATCAACTTGATTGTTACCGGTAATCCGGGAGAGCCAAAAGCCACGGAATGCGCAGTCTACGCAAATCGTTATGATGGAATGCCGATCCTCATGATCAATGGTGAAGGGCGCGTCGCTACGGGGGATTACCGGTGCAGACAAAATTCAGACGTTGAAACGCGAGAGATCATCAAAAGAGGCATAGGTCGCGGATGCTCCCTGAGTGTCGAATCCTGAATCTGACCTTTTCCATGTAACCGCCACGCACAATTTCACCCCCCACAATCCCGCTGATCTCGACAATCTCAAAGAATCCCGCGAATCTCAGAGAGCCAAAACCACAAATAAAACCGGGGAGTTATCAAAAACTCCCCCATCCTATCTGCATCTTTCGGATTTAGCCCTATTCGGTTTTCAACATCGGTGCCTTAAACCGCTCGGCCCCCTCCGGCTCAATATCAAAGAATTTGGCTGCCCCTCCGAAGCTTAGATCCTTAACAAACATGAAAATAAATTTGTAAGGGTATCGCTGAGGCGGTGATGTCCCTGAAACTTGACATATTGTTATGGATGGCCAAGCGCGCGCATAAAGGCCCCGCCTGAACGCCATATTTCCATTTTCCGGCTCCGCCTATGCATCTCAATTTGCCTAACCCAGGAAAATTGTAGTCAGATTTCCTAAACTATACGCAATCCTTCATAGAAGTACCTTGTAATTTACAGACTCCTCCGATATGAGTCGGTTTTTGAGTAAGGAAAATCGGCCCGCGGATGAGCCCCATCACCAAAGACATTCTTTTTGTCGACGACAATGCTTCACTTCGGCACATGATTGCAAATCTCTTACGCGATCGAGAGTATCAGGTTCACGAAGCCAAGGATGCGCAAGATGCGTTAAGGCTGATCAAACAAGACCCTTTTGACGTGGTTATTACCGATCTCGTCCTGCCTGGAAGTTTGAACGGCATCGATATATTGGTTCACCATAGCCGGCTCTCGCCCGGCAAAGGAAGGATCCTGTTCACAGCATTCCCCTCGCGTCAACTTCCCAAAATCTGCGCCTATATCGGCGCTCGCTATTTACCCAAGCCTGCTTCCTTGCATGAGCTAATCCGCGTCATTGAGGACCGTTCGTAGCGGATGACAGCTTGGGTTGCCGAATGCGATCAGATACGCACCGGCCCAGGATTGTGGCATGAGCTCTAAGGGAAAAATCAACTGAAGGTTAACGTCCTAAAACCCATTTCATCCGTTCAATGACATCCGGCGGCTGAACCGTAACTTCTTTGGCCAATTCTTCCAGCTCGGCGCCGCCAATAGGATTGAGTTCCCAGCGGCGCTTCTCAATCTCAACCACGAGCTCGGGGCTTTTAAGAGTCCTGTCATAGGCTTCTCTGATCAGCTTAACCCGGTCCGCAGAAACCCCGGGGGCCATGTTCTGCACGATCACGTCAGGGTTTCCCGGGATGTGCTTTCCCACCGTGTTGCGCAAGGAGACGCGCCCAGAGATCATATCCTCCCCCCGTCGAGGAGCCGATGATAATTCTGACGGTCTTGCCTTGATTAGAAGTTGGTCTGCGCGTGGAGATCCCAGACACAGGCCAACACCGCCAAGAGAGCAAAGAGGACGAACGCTTGGCGAGGTCCTCGAGCGAACCTTTTCGTTGCCATGCAGTTCCACGCTTTGCGCTAAGCGCTATGCGCATAGCGTTACAATGCGGGCACGAAGAGATCTCGTCGTCTCACCTTGCCTGGGAAATTATCCAGGCATTGGCCTTCTTCAACGACCGTTTTGCCGTTCACGACCACGGCTTGAATTCCGGGCGGGTGCCGCCGCACCTCGTTGGCGTCGAGCTTGTCCGGGTACCCGTTACCCAGCAGGTCGTCGATTTTGTCGGGGTCGAAGATCGTGATGTCCGCAGGGAGGCCGGCCTTTAAGTTGCCCCGGTTGAGTTTTAGCTTCGACGCGGGAAATCCTGTGAGCTTCCACACGGCTTCTTCGAGCGGAAACAGTTTTTTCTCGCGACACCAATGGGCGAGAATCCGTGCCGGCGCGCCGTGCCAGAAGAAACGGTCCAGATGCGCGCCGGCATCCGTACCGATCAAACTCGTCGAGCTCCTGATCATTTGCGCAAGCAGATCCAGGTGACCGTTCGCGTGACCGAGATACAACCATTGCGAGCCCAGATCATCTTGAATCCAGGTGTCAAAGAAAGCATCGACATCCGTTTTTCCGATCATTTGAGCAATTTGCTTGACGGTTTTGCCTTGCAGCGGCTTGAGAGTGTCACTCTGGGCCTTCTCAAAGTAAACTCGATCCCAACCCAGCCATTCGGGCAGCATCGGCTTGCCGCTATTGACCATGCGCTCTTCGATCAGCTTCGCCCTGGTGGATGGCTCTCCGAGTCGTGCCCGGATATCCTCGCCTGATTCCCGAATCGCGTCCCAAGTCGGCAGGCCGTTTAAGATCGCGCAGTCTTTGAGCCCGAAGCGCCAGATGTGCTGGTAAGGAATAACGACTCCCATGATTTCCTTCCCGCGCTTCGCTTCCTCTTCCATGAGATGAATCGCGCGCGGCCCGGCATCCTTTTCGCCCGGACGCAGGCGAAACTCGTTTCCGATCATCAGGGCGCGAATTTTCTTCACCATATCGGGAAACCCGCTTTCTGGCTTGAGCAGATTGCCGAATCCGTTGAACTGGAAACAGCCGCCGTACTCCGCTGCCAGATTCGCCAGTTCCACAATTTCGTCGGCTGTTGCAAAAGTGCTGGGGGTGCCCGCATGGACGGCGGGGCCGCCGCGCGGGCTTGAGGAAAAGCCGATCGCTCCCGCGTCCAGTCCTTCGCGCACCATCTTTTTCATGGCCGCCAGCTCCTCCGGCTTTGCTTCCCTCTGATAAGCGGCTTCGCCCATCACGGTGAGACGAACCGGCGAGTGCGGCATCAGCGCCGCGACGTTGATCCCCACCCGGCCTTCAAGATAATCGAGATACTCGGGAAACGTTTTCCACTTCCAAACTTTCTCATCGATGTAGTTGTCCAGCACCCGCTTGAGATAATTCACGAGAACCTTGAGCGGCTCGCTTTCCGCCGGCACGGGCGCGCACGAGGCGCCGCAGTCGCCGATGACGATCGTCGTCACGCCGAAGTTCACGACCGGGTTGCCATGCGGATAGAGGACCAGAAACAGATCCATGTGCGTGTGGGAGTCGATAAAACCCGGCGCCACCACCTTGCCCTTCGCGTCGATCTCCTTGTGGCCCGGCCCCAAGTTTTTTCCAATGGCTGTGATCTTATCTCCATCCACAGCCACTTCCGCGTCAAAACCCTTCTTCCCTGTCCCGTCAATCACCAAACCGTTGCGAATAACTAGATCATGCGCCATGGTAGATTCTCCTTCCTTGAATTGAGCTAGTTCTTTGCCGATTCCCGACCCTAGAGGCCGCTCATACATGCCCGGCAGTCCTCATTTCGGACCAGCGCCGCCGGCAATCCACGCCTATCAAGATCGACGACTCTCCGTCAACCGCGCCCGTGCGGCGACAATGTTGCAGGGGCGCCCTCCGTGCCCGGTTAACCGATTTTCTCCAAGCCGCCCATATAGGGTCGCAGCGCTGGAGGCACGATCACGCTGCCGTCCTTCTGCTGGTAGTTTTCCAGCACGGCGACAAAGGTTCTTCCGGCGGCCAATCCCGAGCCGTTCAACGTGTGCACAAACAGCGGCCTACCCTTGTTTTCCCGGCGATACCGGATATTGGCGCGGCGCGCCTGAAACTCTTCACAGTTCGAGCAAGAGCTGATTTCGCGGTAGGTCTGCTGTCCCGGTAGCCACACTTCAAGGTCGTACGTCTTGGCCGCGGCGAAACCCAGATCGCCCGTGCACAACTCGATCACGCGATAAGGCAGGTTCAAACGGCGCAGAACTTCGGCGGCATCTTCCACCATCTTCTCCAATTCATCGTACGAAGTCCCCGGCTCGGTGATCTTCACCAACTCGACTTTGTTGAACTGATGCTGGCGAATCAGGCCGCGCACATCTTGACCGTAAGAGCCGGCCTCGCGCCGGAAACAAGCGGTGTAAGCGACGAAGCAAAGTGGCAGGACGTTCTGGTCCAGGATTTCTTCCCGGTGGATGTTGGTAAGCGGGACTTCCGCGGTCGGGACCAAAAAGAACTCCGTGTCTGCGGCGCGGAAAAGATCCTCTTCGAATTTCGGCAATTGGCCGGTGCCGACAAGAGCCTGGCGGTTCACCAAAAAGGGCGGAAACGTTTCCTCGTAGCCACGCTCGCGCGTGTGGAGGTCCAACATGAAATTAATCAGCGCGCGTTCAAGCTGCGCTCCTTGCCCGCGGTAAAGCGCGAAACGGGAGCCCGCGATTTTGGCCGCGCGCGCAAAATCCACAATGCCCAACTCCTCGGCGAGCTCCCAATGGTTCCTGGGCGCGAAATCGAATTGCGGGATTTCACCCCAGCGCCTGGCCTCTTTGTTTTCCTGCGAACCGGCGCCTAAAGGCACGCTCGCATGCGGCAGGTTGGGAATCAAGAGCAGGGCCTCTTGGAAACGCCGCTCGGTTTCCGCCAACGGTCCCTCCGCCTGCTCAATGGCGCGGGTCAATTGCTCGGTTTCCTGTATCAGACCGGACGCGTCTCCGCCGCCGCGCTTCGCCTTGCCGATCTCGGCCGACAACCGGTTCTTTTTTTCCTTGAGACTCTCCCATTGGAATACCGCCTCTCTCCTTTCTCGATCTAAGACCGGTAAACGGTCCCAATCGATCTGCGCCCCGCGGGCGCCGACGCGCTCGCGGACCTGGTCCAACTGTTCCCGGATAAGCTTGATATCGATCATAATTCGCTTGGTTCAGCTCCGATGCCTATTACTTTGCCCTATAACAAATCCGCCGATGTACAGTTGCTGAACTCCCTTCAAATCCCCCTCGATCCCCCTGAAGGTGTGAAAAAATCCAATCTCTTGTAGGATGGGTTGAGGCGCTGTGCGCCGATACCCATCACGGAGCGTAACTCCAGACGGTGGGTATCGCATAGCCTGTCCTGAGCGAAGTCGAAGGGCTCCACCCACCCTACGCCTGGCTTCAATTTTTTCACAGCTTCCCTTTTACAAAGGGGGAATCTTCTTCCTTACAAACGCTTAGCTTAACCCCTCTTTGAAAAAGCAGCGCAGTCGAAGGGAGGGGCGAAGGGGAGATTTTTGACCGAAATCATGTTGAAATTCTACAACGAATTTCGCAACGCCTCACCCGTGGAGAACCAGCCGTTACCTCGGGCTTAGCTCGAATGCGTTGCTGACATGCTCGATGAGCGGATGATTTTCCACCCGGGAGATGCCCACGACGTCAAAACGAGCGTCGCGCTGGTGTAATTTATATTGGCTCAGAAAATACATCGCGGCTTTAACCATCTTGTTCTGCTTGCGCCAATGGACCGCCTCGAACGGATGGCCGAAACGATTGTCGCTGCGGATCTTCACTTCAACGAAAACAACGATGCGCCCATCCAGAACAACGAGATCGAGCTCGCCCAGCGGGCAGCGATAATTTTTTTCCAGAACCTTGTAACCCTTTTTCTTGAGGTAGTCCTCGGCAAGCCGCTCTCCTTCCCTGCCGAAGATTTGTCTTCTGTCCGGCACGTTAGCCTTGACGGAATAACGGCGATCCGGAATCGTCCGAGCACTGCGGCAGGACTTCCCGCACGCCGCCGAAGCTTTTCCTATGAATGGGCGAGGGACCAAACTGTTGCAGCGCCGCGAGATGCGCTTTGCTGGCATAGCCCTTGTGCCGGGCAAACTGATACTGGGGATAAAGATCGTTATACTCCTTCATGAGCTGATCGCGGGTCACTTTAGCCACAATCGATGCGGCGGCAATAGACAGGCACACGCGATCGCCTTTCTTGATCGCCTTTTGATAGGGAAAAGCGCCGAGCCTGGAGCTTTCGGATGCGAGAAGGCTCCGTGGAATTTCGTAAGAACCGTCGATCAAAAGATATTCGGGAGAAGGCTCGAGTCGCGCGAAGGCGCTGGCCATCGCCAGATGGGTCGCGTTCAGGATATTGATGCGATCGATCTCCTCTGGGCTGACAACTCCCACAGCCCATGCCACGGCCTTTTCCTTCAACCACTTCGCCAGCTCTTCGCGCTTGCATGCGGTGAGTAACTTGGAGTCTTTGACGTCCGGATTGAGCAAACCACGCGGGAGAACCACGGCTGCGGCAACCACAGGCCCAGCCAGAGGGCCCACGCCTACCTCATCCAAGCCGGCAATGAACCGATAGCCGCGCGCATAACCCGCTTCTTCAAAGTCTCCAGGCTTGAAGGTAGGGACGCTCATCTCACGTGCCAGCCACCCCTGTCTGTTGCGCATCAGTTCCCTTATTAAACTAAAAGAGACTCAAACTGCAAATAGCAAATGCGCCGCAATGGCCGGACTTGGCAGGAGAATTCCCTGCCCGGCGAAAGCCGCGCGCCCGTGGGACCGATAGGCAGGCGGCCGGGGCAAAAAGTCTCATCTCACTGGACGTACCAAGGTTGTGACCTGGCGGTCCTTTGCTTCGCTAGTGGCGCAGGCCTTGCTCATCATTCCTTTTGGAACTGCAAGATGACGCAGCGAAAGACCGCGCGGCGTCGGAGAGCATGAGGCGGAGAATGCTAATTCTCCTCCTGCTTCGAGCCACTCAGGCTGCTCTCCACCGCTCGAAGCAATTGCTCGGCACTGAACGGTTTGGACAACAGCGGCACACCCAGGTTTTGCGATATTCTCCGCAACCTTTCGTCCGCAAAGGCGGAAGTCAAAATGATCTTCACTGCGGGATTGTCCTTCTTGAGATGTTCAACCAGTTCGGTTCCCAAGATCAGCGGCATCCGCTCGTCGAGAATAAAGAGGTCAAAAACTTCGTCAAGCGACATCTCGTAGCCAGCCAGGCCGTCCGTCGTCCACATCACTTCGATTCCTCTTCCCTCCAACACTTCGGCCAAAAGCTGGCAGAAGGTCTCGTTGTCGTCTACAATCAGAACACGCATTGCCCTTTTCCCTTGTCTCACCTCTTCTTTACAGCAAAAAGAGTGCCGCTAGCTGGACCGTTGTTCCGGCTGTCTTGGAAGCTGAAAACGATGGCTGGGGCAAGCTTGCACAAAAAAGGGGAACTTTGCCTCACTCCTGCTTGAAAAAAGGTTCGCCTTTATCGCGCGCCGGCATGCGGTACAAAGAGAGCGCCGATCAATATTATTCAGAATTTTTGCCGTGCGGGAAACGTTTCCTTGATTGCAGCTCACGATCGCTTTCGCGCCGCTGTGCGCCAGACTCACCTGATAGCCGTCCTTTTCCAACAGTCGGCAAAAAGCTGGCAACTCGCTTCATCATCATCCGCGATCAGGATACGCCCGCTCATTTCGTTACCTGAGCGGCCTCGCTGGACCCCTGCTCCAAGGGTAAAAAGATCCGCACGGAAGTTCCCTGGCCCACGCGGCTCGTAATGTCGATCGTCCCGCCATGGGCCTTCACTATTTCCTGACACACGACCAGTCCCAATCCAGTCCCTTTGCCCGACGGCTTGGTGGTCACGAAAAGATCGAAAATTTTCGGCAGCAACTCCGCTGGAATGCCCGCGCCCGTATCGGTGATCTCTATGATGATCCCTGAATTCTTCGCCTGTGCCGGTTCGCTGGCGCGCGTGGCGATCTTGAGAAGTCCTCCTTCTTGAGTGGCGTCAACCGCGTTGTCGAGTAAATTGATGAATACGCGCTGAAGCGAAGCCGCGTCACCCCGGAGCAGAGGCAGCGAATCCGTCAGATGAGGCTCCAACTGCACTCCATGTTGCCGAAAGATCGGGTCGAGTAACAGCAGGGTCTCTTCCACCAGCGCGTTGATGTTGATCCGGTCCTTGTGGGGAGCGCGGCGCGTGCGCGAGAGATAGTGCTGGATGATGTCTCCCATGCGCTGGACTTGCGTCTCGACAATGCCGAGGCGGCGCCGCGCGTTCTCCGACAATTCTTCCTGAGCCAGGAGTTGGGTATAGCCAAGCACGGAGTTCAACGGGGTCCCCAGCTCATGGGCGATGGATCCCGTTACTCGTCCGAGCGCGGCAAGACGCTCGACGCGTCCCATTTCCCCCTGAAGGCGCCAGAGCTCCTGTTCCGCTCGCTTACGCTCGAGAACTTCGGCCCGCAACGACTCATTGGCTTTGGCCAGATCTGCAGTCCGTTCCTGCACCCGCGTTTCTAATTCATCATGCGCCTTGCGCAGTGCCTCCTCAGCCCGCTTCCGTGCCGCGGTCAGAGAACTGACTAAGAATGCCGCCAGCAGGAATACGCCCAAACGCACGATAGCGCTCCAATCCAGGGTGAGACTATCGGGACCTATGAAGAAATAATCGAGCGATAGTGCGGAAAGGAGCGTGGCGAGAATTCCGGATCCCAAGCCGCCGTACCAAGCGGTGACCATCACGGCGGCGAAAAACAGCGTGAAATGACTCGGGTCGGCTATGGCCGGTAGAAGTGATTCCAGCGCGACGGCAACTGCCACCGCTATAACAGCAATAAAGCAGCTTGCTATTCGAGAGCGATTTTCTCCCAACATTCTAGAACCTAGCCGGTAGCCGTTGCTTTTTTCGGTTTTACAGGGGAAGCCGCTCACGAGAAGAGATAAATTCTGCCCTGCTGTGCTGGTTCCACGTTAGTTCCGCGCGAAGCGTCGCCGCGCTTGCGATCATTGCTTTCACTATACCTTTGCCTCCCGGTGGAGGCAATTTGCAGGTTTGCCGCGTCGAGGCAGACGAGGTCTGTGGCTGCTTGATTGAACAAACTCCGTGCCAGGCGGGGAGTCACAAATGCGCCACCGCCCAATTGCCTCTGTTAGAAGATTAACCGGGTTTCCGGCCTGATTTCTCCGAAATAGAAACGAATACGACTGCAAC
>JBOHVR010000419.1:0-4863 GCA_050735755.1 Binatia bacterium | reverse complement strand
GACCACGGCATTGATGCCCAGCAACCCCAAAAAGTTCAGAACATTGGAGCCGGGGGCGACATCGATCGCCCCCAACGATAAGCGCAAGACGCTCCAAAGATAGATTAGAACCGCGCCTGTAGCGACGTACAAGACAAACAGGCTCAAAGTTTGGCGCGAAGACAAAACCAGCACGGTTGCCAGGGTAGGGACGATCGGCCAGCAATAGACGTACCAGATCAGGAGTGTTCGAAATAACGTAGGGT
Organism: Binatia bacterium; assembly: GCA_050735755.1. Classification (GTDB taxonomy): domain Bacteria; phylum Desulfobacterota; class Binatia; order UBA9968; family UBA9968; genus DATMAM01. Next base: position 4,618 of record JBOHVR010000419.1, on the reverse strand, counting down.
CGAAATCGGCGGAATACAGAAACAGAGCCGTGGGGACTCCAGCGGCGATCGCCCCGGCAATCCCGTAGATAACCACTAGCCTTTTGCGCACAAGGGTTTCTGAATCAAGACGGTAGTCGGTCGCGCTTTCATCCGCGGCAGCAACTGAAGTATCGCAGAATAGAGATAAATTGTTGCTCCCGGCGCTGCTCTTTGCCATCATGTTGCGGGTTACCGAACTTCGGTACCAGCGCAGAGCGATCATGGAAACCGGCACCGTTAGAATGATCGCCGCGAAGTAATAAAAACTCAGGATGCCTGGAGTCAGGTCGGTCATGTTTCGAACGGTAGAGTGTTGTTGATGACGATGAGATCGATAGCCCACGCGCTCCGATTCTTGCTAATCGTTTGGGGCATTGCCGGCTCTTTCCTAGTATTGCAGTTTGGGCTCCCTGAGTTATTCACCCGGGTAGTTCGCGAAGGCTGGATTCCGGACCATCTCGTCATGCGCGGAGCAGAACGGCATAACTCAACTGATACCACAACCCATTCCGGATCGTTGCGCAGAGACGACATCGACCCTAAAATCCTTTCCCAGTCAAAGCCCCTCGCGTGGACGCTGGGCTTTAAAGTGGGATTTGCCACGGGGATCCTGTTTAGCGCGACCGGAGCGCCTCCTGATATGACCTCAATCCTGAATGAGCAGCGCGTGACCGCTGATGCGCTCGGCGTTCAGCCGCCGATTTTACCAACGATCCAACACTTCGCCAACGCGCTTCATGAATTTACACAATACGTGGAAGGCGATCCACAGAAAACTGCGTTACAACTTGCCCAGAAGTACTCCGAACAACACCAATTTCTATACAAGTTCGGCGCCTATTGCGGATACGCGATGGTCTTTCGCTCTAAGGCTCCTGAGCTTGGAGCCGTCTTTGGCCCGCAAATTCGCCGCTACGGCCGGCTCATCGGACTTCCAACTGAAACTTGGGAACCGTTAACTATCGACTCTCTCGCGTCGCTCGGGGGCTCCGACCCAAAGCAGAAAATACTCGATCTCATCAACGGAATCGATCGAACTGTGCGTGAGATCCGATAAACGTATGCGACTTCATATTATTTTTATCTTTTGATCCTAGTCCTGATCCCCAGAACTTTACAAAACATGTCTTCCTACGTGCCGCTCTGGTGCAAGAGCAACTTTTCCTTTTTAGAAGGGGCGAGCCATCCCGACGAGCTGGTGGAAGAAGCGCATCGGTTCGGCCTGCGCGCGCTGGCGTTGACGGACCGCGACGGCGTTTACGGCATCGTGCGCGCGCACGTGAAAGCGCGGGAACTCGGCCTGCATCTGATCGTCGGCTCCGAGGTTACGCTCGTAGACGGCTCGGTCATTATCCTGCTTGCGCAGGATCGCCGCGGCTATGCCAACCTCTGCCGGCTGATCACGGCGGGGCGGATGCATTCGCCGAAAGGGGAGAGCGCTGTGACGTGGGAACAAGTTTGCGCGCACGCGTCGGGGCTGATTGCGCTTTGGGGCGGAAGCTGTAGCTTGCTCGCCGGTGAAGCGGATTCGGAAGCCGTTGCAGGAGATTTGCGCGACGCTTTTCCCGGCCGGCTTTATGCTGCGGTCACGCGCCACCGGCGGGAGGAGGAAGTTGCGGAAGAAGCGCGCCTGCGCGAGCGCGCGGCGAAGTATCATCTGCCGCTCGTTGCCGCTACCGAAGTGCTCTATCACACTCTCGGCCGCCGGCAGGCTCAGGATATCCTCACCGCGATCCGCTACGGCGTTGCGGTGTCTTCTTTAGGCCGCCGCCTCAAGCCCAATGCCGAGCATGCTCTAAAGACTGCATTCGCGTTTGCAACATTGTTCGCCGATGATCCTGCGGCCGTAGCCAGAAGCGAAGAGGTAGCGGAGCGCTGCGTCTTTTCGCTCGCTGAAATCCGCTATCGCTATCCGTCCATTTATCTCCCCGACGGGACAACGTCGGCCGAGTGGCTGCGCGGGCTGGCGTTCGAGGGCGCGCGGCGCCGCTACGCCGAGACGGTGCCGCCCAAAGTTCTCGATCAGCTCGAGAAGGAGCTCGAATTGATCGAAGAGCTGGACTATCCCGGCTATTTTCTCACCATGTGGGAGATCGTCGAGTTCTGCCGCGAGCGCGGCATTCTCTGCCAGGGACGCGGATCGGCGGCCAATTCGGTCGTCTGTTATTGCCTCGGTGTCACGGCGATCGATCCGGTGCGCATGGGACTTCTCTTCGAGCGCTTTATTTCTCGGGAGCGCGCCGAGCCGCCCGATATCGATCTCGACATCCAGCACGACCGGCGCGAAGAAGTGATCCAGCATGTTTACGAAAAGTACGGCAGGTCCCACGCCGCCATGGTCGCCAATGTGATCCGCTACCGCTCGCGCTCCGCCGTGCGCGATGTGGGCAAGGCGCTGGGCTTGGCGGGGACTGCTCTCGACCGCCTGGCCAAGCTCGTGGACTCTTATGAAATTCTCTCGCCGGAGACTCTCGCAACGGTAGGGCTCGATCCCGCCGCGTCCGCGCACCGCCATTTTTTTCGGCTGGTGAACGAGATCCTCGATTTTCCCCGTCATCTGTCGATTCATCCCGGCGGCTTTCTTCTGGGTCACGAGCCGGTACACGATATCGTGCCGATCGAGAATGCGACGATGCCGGAGCGGACGGTAATCCAGTGGGACAAAAACGATCTGGAAGATCTGGGACTTTTTAAAGTTGATCTTCTGGGCTTGGGCGGCCTTACGCAGCTCGATCGCTGTTTCGGCCTTTTGAAAGAGCATCGCGGCATTGAACTATCGATGGCGGCGATTCCGGGTGATGACCCGCAAACGTTTGCAATGGCCGGCCGCTCCGACACGGTCGGGGTCTTTCAGATCGAGAGCAGGGCGCAGATGGCGATGCTTCCCAGGCTGCGTCCACGAAGCTTCTATGACCTCGTTATTGAGATCAGCATCGTGCGTCCGGGGCCGATCACCGGCGGCATGGTGCACCCGTATCTGCGCCGGCGCAGCGGCAAGGAGCCAGTGGATTATCCGCACCCGAGTCTGATCCCGGTCCTGGAAAAAACTTTGGGCGTGCCGCTGTTTCAGGAGCAGGTAATGCGCCTCGCCGTAATCGCCGCCGATTACACGCCGGGAGAGGCGGACCAGCTCCGGCGCGACATGGCGGCGTGGCACCGGACCGGACGGATAGAGCGGCACCGCGAACGGCTGCTGACGCGCATGCAGGCCAAAGGCATTGCGCCCGAGTTTGCTCAACGTGTTTTCGAACAGATTCGCGGTTTCGGCGAGTACGGCTTCCCGGAGAGCCACGCCGCAAGCTTTGCGTTGATTGCTTACGCCACGGCCTGGCTCAAATGTCATTACCCGGCGGAGTTCACTTGCGGGCTGCTCAACGCCCAACCGATGGGCTTCTACATGCCGGCGACGATCGTCGAGGACGCCAAACGCCATCGCGTCATCGTCCGGGCGATCGATGTGCGTGGGAGCGATTGGGATTGCACGCTGGAACCTTGCGCCGAGAGCGCGGGCGGCTTTGCCGTGCGCATGGGACTCAGATACGTCAAAACGCTAGGAGAGAAGGATTGGCGTCGCATCGGTGCAACGCGGCAGGCTTTACCCTTCACGTCGCTTGATGATTTTGTCCACCGCACAGGTCTGGATGAAGGCGCTCTGGCTGCCCTTGCCGAGGGCGGCGCTTTCGACGGTTTCGATCTGGATAGGCGCACCGCGCTATGGGAGATCAAGCGGCTCGTGCGCGTGCGCGACCCGCTGCCACTCACCGCGCGCGGGAAAAATCCCGCTTTCGCTTCCTTGAATACTTTCGAAGAAGTGTTGTGGGATTATCACGTGACGTCGCATAGCCCGCGGCGCCATCCGCTCGAGCCCTGGCGTACGGAGCTTGCCGCTCAAGGTTTGCCCGACGCTCGCGCTGTAGCCGCCATGCCCGACGGCAAGCGAATAAGCTATGCCGGACTGGTAATCTGCCGCCAGCGTCCCGGGACCGCCGCCGGCGTGGTCTTCATGACGCTCGAAGACGAGACAGGATTCGTCAACATCGTGCTGTGGGAACGGATCTTCGAGCAATACTTCACTTTGGCCAAGACGGCCCGGTTTCTCGGCGTCACCGGCAAACTTCAAGTAGAAAATGAAGTTGTCCATCTCGTCGCCGAAGAGCTATGGGCGCCGCGCCTGCGCGGCGAGCCCGCCAGCGTCCCGAGCCGGGATTTTCACTGATCCTAACGGATCGGTTTAAGTTCCAGTCGTTTCAGTTGTTCCATTCGAGCCGTGAAGAGTTTCGAACAAACCGAAGCTCGCTGAACCTCTATCTCTGGGCTGCTCCCTGGCTTGTCGCGTCAATGTAATCTCACAAGTTTGAGAAGTCTGTCATTCCCGAATGTTTCTATCCGTTCGACTGGACTCACGGCAGGCGAGAATCCAGACGACTTTGATTGTTGCTAGAAAGACAAAGGAGGAATGCCATGGAAAACTTTAAAGTGGCCAGAATAGTCAACCGCCACGTGCAGCCGACAGCCCAGCACACTCGAACTGACATGCTTCCCGCTTCCATTGCTGGTCCGCCAAAACCCAAATTGCTTGACCAAGTGCGTCAGACGA
>JBOHVR010000418.1:0-13261 GCA_050735755.1 Binatia bacterium | reverse complement strand
TACCATAACCACCGCCAGCGTGTGCAACAGGTAACCGCAGGTAAAGACAAGCAGGGAAGCTTGAGCAGTAACCCTTCTCGGAACAATGAGATACAGGATAAAGCTTCCTGTTCCGATCAGGTATAGGACCGCGGTCGACTTGAGCAGGAAGGTCTCCATAGGGGATCTCGCATTATACCCTAACCCTCCGAGCCACTCCAAGGCTGGCTTAGAACGACTCAAGAAGGAGATCGAAAGCGGGATTGGGCGCGGGCGGGCTGTAAACTTAACGCGGAATCCTGATAAAATCCCCGGCGGTGATTTTATGACCCGAAAGCGAATTGGCCTTTTGAATCTGGCCCACCGAAACTCGGTATCGTCGCGCAATACGACTCAGGGTCTCTCCTTTGGCCACGCGATGCCGTACCCAGGACGACCTGCCCTGAGAAGGCGCCCGTTTCGCCTTGGCCGAAGAGCGATGTAGAAGTTTATGGATGAATTCGCGCAAACCGGCAAATTTTTCGGCGGGGACTTTGACGCGATAGCCTCTCGGGACCTCACGGAGCCGCGGGCTGAGCGCCGGATTCCACTCCAAAAATTGCTGGCGCGAAATTCCGACCGGTTTAAGCAGCGCCGCAATGGAAACCGGCCGATGCAACTCGATTTCTTCCAGGAACAGCGGCGGACGATACTGCAAATCAGGGAAGTGCTCTTCGCGCTCGCGCGCGACCTCTAAAGCGGCCAGAAACTCGGCATAAAAATTCTTGGACGCGAAACCGAATGCCGGACTCTCATAACTGTGAATGATCTCGACTAGGTCGTCCGATTCCACCTCGGCCACGGCGCGCACCATTCCCTGGCGTCCGTGATTGTAAGCGGTAATCGCCAGGGGCCAGTTTCCGAGAGCTTCGTAGTTCTGCTTGAGAAGGCGAGCCGCGGCGCGCGTTGAGTCCAGCGGGTCCCGGCGCTCGTCGATCTGTTTATTGATGAGGAGAAATTCCTTCCCGGTGGAACGGATGAACTGCCACATTCCCACGGCGCCAGCCTGCGAGCGCGCGCCGGGGTGAAAGGACGATTCTACCAGGGGAAGATAAGCCAAATCCCCGGGCACGCCCTCCTCGGCAAAGATGCGCTGCATTTGTTTCATGTAGATTTGCGATCTTTGCAACCCCTGAGCAAATCGCTCCCTGATGCCGCGTTGCCACCGGACCCGGTTTTCTTCTTCCGAGAACCCATTTTCTCCGCTAATTCGGTCCCGTTCCGCTTCGATGATCTGCCGCGCCGCCGAACTCTCGGGAATCTGCACAACCTTGTAAATCTTCATCGGCTCCAGCGGATCATGAAAAACGATCTCCGTGATGCTGTAATGGGTGAATACCAGTTTCCAAAATTCGACCGCACGCTCCAGTCCGGGAAGCACCGGGAAAGCCGTGTCGTTTGCGCTGGCCCTAAGGACTCCGAGCAAACCCGTGACGAAAAGCACAAAGCCAACCAGCAGGTTTTTTGTAATTCTGCCCACAGCGAAATCTGGAAAAAAAAATTTGACCCAGTGTAACAAAACCATTATCCTCCTGTCAAAAAAAATCTCTTTAGCGTTGCACGTGCGCAAGCAGAAAATATCTCGATCTCTCTGTCTCCTTCTCGCCATCGTCCCATCAGGGGGCTGCCAGCCGGTTCCGGAATCGTCCGGCGCGCCGGCTTATCTTGTTGCCGCAATCGAGGCCGATCCCGCTCAATTCGATCCGCGGTACGCGACCGACGCCAACGCGGTGCGGATTTCCAAGTTGCTCTTCAGTTCCCTCACGCGCACGGATGAGAACTCCCGCATTGTCCTTGACTTGGCTGAACGCTATGAAATGAAAGACCCGCGAACGTACTGGTTCCGCTTGCGCCGCGGCGTCTACTTTCACAACGGCCGCGCCGTTTCCGCTGGCGATGTCAAATATACTTACGAATCCGTGTTGGATCCGAAGAACCAGTCTCCGCGGCGCGCATCCCTGCAAAAACTCAAATCCGTAGAGGCAAAGGAGCCTGACGAAGTGACTTTTCGTCTGCACTCTCCTTACGCGCCTTTCTTGGAACACGCCTCTCTCGGCATTGTTCCTGCCGGAACTCCCGGGCCAGCGCATACTATTATCGGCTCTGGACCGTTTGCCCTCGAGAGCTTCTACCCGGGCGATAAGGCCATGCTTCGCGCCAATCCCTTGTACTGGCAGGGCCGGCCTCAGATTCCGGGCATTGAAATAAAAATTATTCCGGACGCGATGACGCGCCTCCTCGAGTTCAAGAAGGGCAATGTCGATTTTCTGCAAAACGACCTGGAGCCGGATATGCTTCCCTGGATTCAAAAGCAAACGCGCGCTTCCGTTCTCGTCACTCCGGGAACAACTTTCCACTACCTCGGAATTAACCTGGAGCATCCGGTTTTACGGCGCATCGAAGTGCGTCAAGCCCTGGCTCTGGCCATCGATCACGAAAGGATAATCAATCATCTGCTGAAAGGGCTTGCGGTGCCCGCGACCGGCCTGTTGTCTCCTGCCCATTGGGCTTACGAGCCGGCAGTCAAGCATTGGCAGTATGACCCTGAGACGGCGAAGCGCTTGCTGGACAAGGCCGGCTATCCGGACCCCGATGGCGCCGGCCCGCTGCCACGTTTTAAGTTATCCTATAAGACGAGCACGCTCGACCTAAGAAGAAGAATGGCCGAAGTCCTTAAGGAGGAACTCGCCCAAGTGGGTATCGAATTGGAAGTGCGCACCTTTGAGTGGGGTACGTTTTATGCGGATGTCAAGAAAGGCAATTTCCACCTGTATTCTCTTGCCTGGGTGGGCATCGCAGACCCCGACGTTTACTTTAACCTATTTCACTCGACGAGCGCTCCGCCCAACGGCGACAACCGCGGTCGCTACCGCAATGGAGAAATCGACGCCCTTCTCGAAAAAGCGCGCGCGACCCTCGATCGGCGGGAACGGGCGGGTTTATACGGCAAGGTGCAAAGAATATTGGCTTTGGAGCTTCCGGTTATTCCGCTGTGGTGGCAGAAAAACGTTGTCGTGATGCAACCCCATGTGCGCGGATTCGTGCCTTATCCCGACGGCGATCTCGAGTCGTTGACAAGAGTTTTCCTTGCTTCCGAGCCGGGGCAGCCGTGAAACGGTATATTCTCAAGCGGTTGTTGCTTATGGTTCCGACGTTGCTCGGAGCGGTCACGGTGGTTTTCTTTTTCACGCATCTTCTGCCGGGAGATCCCGTAGAGGTTATGCTGGGGGAAACGGCTAGCGCGTTTGATAAGGAGGCGTTGCGCCGCGAGCTGGGCTTGGACCAGCCCCTGCCGATTCAGTATGGCAAATTCATCAGGGACCTTGCCGTCGCTGATTTGGGAAACTCGCTCTACCGCCGGGGGCCGGTTTTGGACCTGCTCTTGAGCCGCTTTCCGGCGACACTCGAGTTAACCCTGGCCGCCATGGCTGCGGCCCTCCTGGTTGCTGTTCCTCTGGGGATGGGCGCCGCCTTCAAATACCGGTCCTGGATTGATCATGGCGCGCGTTTCTTTTCGGTCTTCGGATTGGCCATGCCCAACTTCTGGCTGGGGCCGCTATTGATTATCGCTTTTTCGATCGAGCTCGGCTGGCTGCCGGTTTCAGGGCGCGGCCGCCCCGCCCAGGTCATTCTACCGGCAATTACCCTGGGCCTTGGCATGGCCGCCATTCTCACACGGATGCTGCGCTCCAGTCTTATCCGCGCGCTGCAAGAAGATTACATCAGGACCGCTCGCGCGAAAGGAGTGCGGGAGGCGACCATTTGGTTCAAGCATGCGCTGCGCAACGCTCTGCTTTCGTTCCTCACCGTGATCGGGTTTCAGTTCGGCTCGCTTCTCGCGGGTGCGGTGATCACTGAGACGATCTTCACCTGGCCGGGCATCGGCCGTCTTACGGTCCAGGCGATTCAAACGCGTGATTTTCCCCTAATCCAGGGCTGTGTACTGTTCATCGCCGTGTGCTACATGGGCGTAAACCTGGTGGTTGATCTGCTTTACAGCGCCGTCGACCCGCGCATTCGCTATGAAAAGTAGAGCTTCGCTGATCCTGGGTCTGGGCGTCCTATCTTTGGTGACTGCTGCGGCGCTGTGCGCCCCCGTTCTCGCCCCTTACAGTCCGACGGAACAGAATCTGGAACAGGACCTCCGTCCCCGCTCACCGGAGCACTTATTGGGCACCGATAAATTGGGGCGTGATGTCTTGAGCCGTCTAGTCTACGGGAGTCGCATTTCAATTCTCGTCGGCGTGAGTTCAGTTTCCATATCGCTCGTCGTGGGCTTTCTGATCGGCGCGCTGGCCGGTTACTTTGGAGGGTGGGTCGATGAAATACTAATGCGGTCGGTAGACATTCTGATGGCTTTTCCTGGAATCCTGCTCGCGATCGCCCTCACAGCGATTCTCGGACCCGGGCTTAATCATGTCGTGCTGGCGCTATGTTTGATCGGATGGACAAGCTACGCGCGCTTGACCCGCGCCGAAATTCTGGTGCTGAGGGAAAAAGATTTTATTCACGCTGCTCACGCTCTCGGTGGAAGACCCGCGCGCATTGTGCGCGTGCACCTGCTGCCCAACCTTTTTTCACCCCTGATCGTCCAAGCCACGTTCAGCATGTCCGCGGCCATTCTTGCGGAGGGGGCCCTTAGTTTCTTAGGCTTGGGCACGCAACCACCGGCCCCGTCATGGGGCAACATGCTCAACGAGGGCCGCCAGTTTCTTCTGGTGGCGCCTCATCTGACTACGTTTCCAGGAATCGCACTCGTAGCGACTGTTTTCGCCTTAAACCTGGTCGGTGACGCCCTTACGGACCTCTGCGATCCAGGAGACAAGAGCGAGTTTGCCGGGCGCGGGTCTTGAAGTCGCGTGAAGCGCTATAATATGATCCCCGTAAGGAGCGATGCCCATGAAACTCTACTCGTGCTTTACTTGACCCTATGCGCACAGGACTAGGATTGTCCTGGCCGAGAAAAAACTTCCCTACCAGCTCATCGAAGTTGACCTCAAAAACAAGCCTGCAGATCTTCTTCGGCTCAACCCTTACGCAAAGGTTCCAGTTCTCGTCGATGGCGAGGCGGTCATTTACGAATCCGCCATCATCGACGAATATCTGGAGGAAAAGCATCCTCAACCTTCGCTGCTGCCCAAAGATCCTTATCTGCGTGCCCGGGCGCGAATCTGGATCGACTTCTGCAACACGCGGATTCACGGCGCCGCGCATGAGATCCGCCGCGGCAAAGACCCGGAAGCGGCAAAGCAAAAATTGAACGAACATTTTGCGGCGTTGGAACAGGCCTTGGCCACGCAGGACTATCTCATCGGGACCTATTCACTCGCCGATGTGACCTTTATTCCTGTTTTTACCCGCTTGCCGCGATACGGCACGACCCTCGACGGAAGCTTTTCACGCGTGCGCAGTTGGAGTGAGCGCCTTTTAGAGCGGGCCGAGGTACAAACGACTTTAATCCCCCCTCAATAGGCGATCGTTCCGGTTTGAGTGTTTTGATCTGATTCGAGCGCGGGGGTTCTGCGAGAAGTTATTTTAGACCGGCCAGTTGCGCGATTCTTTCCTTGACCTTTTTTTCGTCTTGTTTCCCGGCGAAGCATTCGATGACTAGAGGAAAAAGTTCTCTTTCCTCTCTCCTGATATGCTGCTCGAGAAGGTCTGCCAGATCAAATAACACTTTGCCGAGGTTCCGCTCGGAGGCCAGGTGTTCAGCGCCGCGCCTGATCTTCTCATGATCCGTCGCCAAGGACTGGATGAGCGTGGTGTGCTCGGGGTGGGTTTGGGTTACAAGCGGAAAAAGAATCTCTTCCTCGGCGCGAAAATGCCCAAGCAGATTCCGCGTAACGAAGGCGCCGAATTCGATTGCTGTGGCCTTCAGGCCTTCGCTTCCCATGGGTCTAATCTGCCCTAACGCTTGTTTACGGCACCGGAGCGCAAGTGTGATTCCACGATGGTGGTCCGCAATAAGCGGTTCCAAAGTTGGATGGCGGATCATGCTATCCAACTTATCGTCCTTTTTTTTATATTGCCAGAACGATTTGGATTACGCGTCACGGCTTGTGACGTGACACAAATCTACTCCGGTTGCTGTGGTGTGCCCAGATAAAACGTGGTCATACTAAGCGGCATGGCCACGAGAGACCGAGAGAAGCGATGATCGCCGGACTTCGACGGGTTGACCTTAGGCTGCTTCTGCCGGTTCCTTCTCGTCCTTGGTCACCATCTTGAGGATTTCATCTTTGCTGAAGCGCCACCCGCCCCCGAACTTTTTGCCCGGAATTAACCCATTCCGAGCGAGCCGGTAAACGGTCTTTAGATGAACCTGGAGAAGTTCTGCGACATCGGAAGCTGTGAGCATTCTTTCCATTTTTAACGCTCCTAATAAGTTCTTACAGCTCCACGTTATGCACGAATTGTGCCACAGAGGCCTACGTTGGGAACGGCTCCAAAAACTCGTTGCTTTACAAAGGGTTTTTATAACTCAAGGCTACGTCCGGAAGGTCAAAAGTAGGGTAAAAAGGCTTCCGGTCAATGACAAAATTGCATAAGTTGTCACAACAACCGACACATTTACCCCTGGCCAAAATGCCCGGCTGGAAAGGGCAGGCTAGAATAACTGCGCTACTGAACAGGCAAGGTTTCAGGCTTAGTGAAAAGGCTCCGGAGAACGATTGCCATCGACTTTAAGATCAGCACCATAGCGAGGGTAAAAAGAAGCGCCGCGCCCAATCCGTTGATAGCCGAGACGTCGACGAGCAGCTTTCCCCGGACGACTCTCTGAAGGAAAGGGCCGATCCAGAGAGTCAGCGACCACAGGGTCATGCACAGCATGAAGACGGTGGGTAACAGCGTAATTATGAAGATTCTTCCTCTTTCCCGCGAGATCCAGACCGTTACCGCCAGGAGGGTAAGCGCCGCCAAAAGTTGATTGCTAGTTCCGAATAGAGACCAAACTAGGGCCCATGTCGGCACCGGCTTGCCGCCGCCAAGTTGAATCGTGGAAGGAACCCACAACACGTAGGCCATGGGCATAGCCAAAGTACAGAAGGTGGCTCCATATCTGCCGAACGCGCCCCCCCACCCCGTTAACTCCTGAAGCAAATAACGCCCCAGTCTCGTTGCCACATCCAACGTGTCATAAATGAAAGTCGCAAAGGCTAATAAAGCGAATGAGCGTGCGACCTCGACGTTAATACCAAAAAGGTTGATGAAAATCGCGATTCCGTTGGCAAAGATACGGTCGGGCTGTTCCTTTGCCGCGGGATCACCCGGAACGAGCATCATGACAGTAGAGAGCGAAATCACCGCCACTAATCCCTCTAATAGCATGGCGCCGTAGCCAATGCGCCGGCAGTCAGACTCCTTTTCAATCTGCTTTGAGGTTGTCCCGGAACTTACGATGCCGTGGAAGCCCGAACAGGCGCCGCAGGCGATTGTGACAAATAGAAGAGGAAAAATCGGCAGGCCGGCCGGGTTGACCCAACCAATGAAAAAAGGATAGTTCGCGGAAAAACCGCCGAAGAGTAATCCCACGAGGCTAAAGAACAAGAACCCATAGAGGAAGAACCCACCCAAGTATCCGCGCGGTTGCAACAGCAGCCAGACGGGTAGCACTGAGGCGATGAAACAATACATCAAGATAATAAGATCCCAGAGGACCCGCGGTTCTAGAGCGTCTATCGCCGGGATTACAATGGGAATCGCATTTCCAAGCCAAACGATAACGCCAACCAATGGAACAAAGATCAGCGTAGCCAACCAAAGGGGTACGCGAAGGCGCCGCAGGCACACGCCCATCACTAACGCGAGGCAAAGATAAAGAGAAGAAGAGGTCGCCACGCCTCCGCCATAGCGCGGTTCAACGAAAGACGCGCTCGTCAAGTCTGTAAACGCAATGATAACGTAAATGAGGGATAGCCAAATGAAAGCAATGAAAGCCAGAAAAGCCCGCTCTCCCATGTAGGCGCGAACAATCTCCGCGATGGACTGTGCCCGATGACGCACCGACCCGATTAAGCTGCTAAAGTCGTGCACCGCGCCAATGAAAATTGAGCCGACGATGATCCACAAGAGAGCCGGACCCCAACCAAACCAAAGACCGGCAAGAATCGGTCCGACAATAGGGCCGGCAGCAGTGATAGCGGAAAAGTGCTGGCCAAATAGAAACCGAGCCTTGGCCGGAAGGTAGTCCACGCCGTCATTCACCAGACAGGCTGGCGTCGGATTCACATCGTCCAGGCTAAACGGACGGGAAATAAGCCGTCCGTAAATGAAATAGCTCAGGACAAAAATCGCTAGGACAACACCAGCAATCAGGAGCAGACTCACGATAATCCGCCTATGATTAGGATCACGGCCAGAATACTCCGCTTCGGCTCATTGCAAAAAGCGAAAAAGGGGATACTTCTTAGCGGCCGGCTCCCCGAGACCGCGCCATAGCCTTACTTCTGTGCGGGAATGCGCCAGAGATAAATGGTATGATCCCAACCCGAAGAGTCTTTGATTCTTTCCGTCCGTTCAGGCTTCCAGTCGCCCATGTCAAAATCGTGCGACACCACCCTGGAGCCAGGCTTGAGCTGCCGTAAAAGCGTGGGCCTCAGTTTCAAATTGACGTCGGGAAGAAGATACATGGTTACAACCGAAGCGGGGCTTACGTCCACGGTCAGAATATCCTGCTGATGTATCTCCACCAATTTTCCGACTCCGGCCTTTTGAATGTTTTCTTGGGACTCTTTAATTCTTTCAGGATCGATTTCGAATCCAACCGCTTTCACGCCGTACTTTTTGGCCGCGGTGACGACGATTCGCCCGTCCCCCGACCCGAGATCATAGATCACATCGCCCCTCTTGACGCCTGCCAGCTCCAGCATTTTGTCCACGACATCTTGCGGCGTGGGCACATAAGGAACAATTTTCTTGGATTCCAAACCCTCCTGCGCCCAGACTATTCCGATCCGCTCGTTCGTTATCAGCAGAGACGGGACATTAGACAAAACTCCCATCCAACCCGCAACCAGCGTTGCCACCCAAAACACCACAACCTTTCGGCTCTGTTTCATTTTCACTCCCTCTCTCCCTCCTTGTCTTTTTGTCTAGCCGATCTTCTGCCACAGTTTTCCGAGCCAACCGGCCTCTTCCTTGGTCGCGACCTGTTCCAATTCTCCGGCATCGAACCAAATTCCGCCGCAGCCGGTGCACTGGTCAATCAGGACCTTGGTAAAGCTGCGTTCCTTTAACGAGGCGCCGCACTTAGGGCAGCGCATATAATAGGCCTTCTTAATGTCGGTTTCTTTTTCTATCTCTTGCTTGGCCTTGAGTTTGGCGAGGAGTTCCCTTTCCTTTTTCACAAAATACTCGTCCTCCACGGCCTTCTTTCTTTCGTCCCACTTGTTTGCCACTTGCACACTCCTATCAAGCGAGTTTCGACGTCAAAACAATTCGCTTTCTAACTTTTTTTGCAGGCCATTTCAATCGCTATCAACCGACGTGCCGCCGGATAGCGATGACTGCTCAGGCCGTGCAATGGACTCCAAGATCCGGCGACAAGAAGCCCGAGTAGCCTGAACGCCCCTGGCAAAGATGTCCCTGAAGCGATATGAAGCTCTAAATGTTTTATGCTGGGGAGGTTCCTTATGAGCCATATTGGCTTCTCTTTCGTCAACCCCACTCCGCAGATTGACTCCACGTACGTTGTGAATTTTGCGCGCCGCTGCGAGGAAGTCGGCGCGCATTCCTTTTGGGCCCTCGATCGTATTGTGTATGACAATCTGGAGCCGCTGACGGTCCTTGCCACAGCGGCCGCGGTCACAACCAGGATTCGGCTTGGCACCTCGGTCCTGCTGGCGTCTACCCGTCAGCCGGCGATTCTCGCGAAAACCGCCGCCACCCTGGACTTCCTGTCCCGCGGGCGGTTGATTCTCGGCATCGGCATCGGTAGCAGGGAACCGGACTTTGCGGCCGCTCAGGTTCCTTTTGATCATAGGGGATCCCGCACAGCCGAAGCGATTCAACTGATGAAGAAGCTCTGGACCGGGACGCCGGTTTCCCATGAAGGGAAATTCTTTCGACTCAACAACCTTAGCGTTGGTCCCAAGCCGGTTCAGTCCCCCCACCCGCCGATCTGGATGGGGGGCGGAGGGACAGCGGCCGCTCTGAAGCGCATCGCACGGCTTGCCGATGGCTTTATTTGCGGCAGTTCAGCCATCCCGAACTTCGCGTCCATTTGGCCTAAGATTGAAAACTTCGCGCAAGAAATGGGGCGAAGCCCCGCGCATATCGAAAGAGCGGGACTGACTTTCATGGCGCTCGACGACAATCGGGCGCGCGCTGTCGAGGCCTGCCGAGCTTATCTCGAACGTTACTACGGGTCCGTTCGTGTCGATATCGAAAAGACCTACCTGGCGGGCTCGCCTGAGTCCTGCGCGGAAAAGATAAACGCGCTCTTACAATGCGGCTTGAATACGCTCATTATCGGCTTGGTGGTGCCTGAGCTCAAACAATTTGACCTGTTTGCGCAAAGAGCCCTGCCTCTGATCCGGCTAGATGCAACCACTAACTCCTGAAGGCACGGGTGTATGGAAGGTCGTCCGCTACCCGGCGCACCTTATCCATGTTGGACATCAGCATGGCCGTTGAATCCCAGGTGCCCTGCAGGAGCGCCTGTCGGTGGCTCTCGGGAATTTCGCAGGCAGCCTGTCTTTCCCCCCAAGAGACCATCTTGGTTTCTAGGTCCAATGTATAGACGATCTGCGACGCGGTTTCCGCGGTCCGCTGCAACTCTTCCATCACGGCCTGCGCTACCGTCACGATAGGCATGCCCATCATAACGCAATTCCCCGCAAAGATCGCCGCAAAGGACTCCCCGACCACGGCGTGAATTCCAAAACGGTACAGTGCCTGAGGCGCATGCTCGCGCGATGACCCGCAGCCGAAATTCTTGTTTACGAAAAGAAGCGAGGCCCCGCGATAGCGCGAGTCGTTAAATGGATGCGCTTTGGCCTTGCCTGAAAGGTCGAACCGTTCATCGTAAAAGGGATATTCTCCCATCCGTGAAAAAGTAATTTCCTTCATATAGCGTGCCGGTATGATCCTGTCCGTATCAATGTCATCGCCTCTTACCGACACGGCCTTGCCTGAAATTCGCGTGATTGGGTTTCCTCCGATCATCTTTTTCTCCCTCTCTATCACAATCTCTGTCTCCTCAAGCGTATTCCCGCACGTCCGCAACTTTGCCCTGAATGGCCGCCGCTGCGACCATCGCCGGGCTCATCAGAATCGTGCGCCCGCCGGGGCTACCCTGCCGGCCGATAAAGTTCCGGTTCGAGGACGACGCGCACACTTCTCTCCCCTTGAGCTGGTCTGGATTCATGGCCAAGCACATGGAGCACCCGGCATCGCGCCATTGGAAACCGGCTTCGATAAAGATTCGATCAAGCCCTTCTCTTTCCGCTAACGCCTTGATCTCGCGCGAGCCCGGAACCACAAGAGCCCGCACGCGAGGGCTGACTTTACGTCCCTGGACAACTTTCGCCGCGGCACGCAGGTCGGAAAGCCGGGAATTCGTGCAAGAGCCGACAAAAGCGACATCGATTGGCGTTCCCAAGATCGGCGCTCCGGCATGAAGCCCCATATGTTCGTAAGCTCGCCTAGCGCCGGCCGGATCCGCGAAATTGTCCGGTTGCGGTAGACTCTCAGTGATCCCCAGAGCCTGACCCGGATTAGTGCCCCAGGTTACTGTGGGCTCGATTTGTGATCCTTGAATCTCGACCACGTCATCGTAACGCGCGTCAGCATCGGAAGCGATGGATTGCCAGTAAGCAACCGCGCGATCAAAGCTCTCGCCCTGGGGCGCGAAGGCCCTGCCGCGCAAAAACTCAAAGGTCGTGACATCCGGGTTGACGTAGCCGACTAGCGCACCGCCCTCGATACTCATGTTGCATACTGTCATGCGGCCTTCCATCGACATCTGCTCGATGACCGGCCCGCCATATTCATACGCGTAGCCCTTCCCGCCGCCCACACCGAGCTGGCGAATAATAGACAGGATCACATCCTTCGGATAAACACCCACGCCCAAAGTGCCGGTCACGTTGATGCGTCGCACCTTGAGTTTGTCCATGGCGAGCGTTTGGGTGGCGAGAACATCGCGGATCTGAGTGGTTCCGATACCAAAAGCCAGCGTTCCAAAGGCCCCGTGGGTGCTCGTATGACTATCGCCGCATGCCAGTGTGATGCCCGGCTGCGTCAAACCGAGCTGCGGACCAATGACATGAACGATTCCTTGCCGGTCGCTGTCCAGGCCGTAAAATTCCAATCCGAACTGGCGTGTGTTGCCCTCCAGAGCCGCCATCATCTGTTCCGCTTCGACATCGAGAAAGGGGCGCGTGCGCACATCCGTTGGGACGATATGGTCGGCCGTGGCAAATGTCCTTTCCGGAAAGGCGACCTTGAGCCCCTTCTCGCGCAGCATTTCGAAGGCTTGCGGGCTGGTAACCTCATGCACGAGGTGAAGTCCGATAAAGAGTTGGGTTTGCCCCGTTGGCAACCGATCAACGACATGAGCCTCCCAAATCTTGTCATAGAGAGTACGACCCGAGCTCGCCGCCATACTTAAATTCTCCTTTGTCACGAATGATATCTTCTGGCTGAGGACCAGGCAAGGGCGCTACCGAAGGAGCCGCTCCCCCACAGACGAAGCAGGCTTTAAGCGCCGGTGTTTCATTTCCCCTTTTCCCCGGCTCTCAGCTCGTCCCCGCAGCCTCCGCTTTTCTTTTATCTTTGTCTTTTTATTTTTGTTTGTCCGCCTAGTACTTCACCGCAACAAGAAACAGTCCTTGCGCCGGCGCTGTCGGGCCGGCGCGGGTCCGATCGCGCAATTTTAGGATGTGCTCAAAATCACGGCTGGAAAGCTCACCGCGACCGACCAAAACCAGTGTGCCAACAATGTTGCGCACCATATGGCGGAGAAACGCGGTCGCTTCGATATCATAGAGAAGCAAATCTCCCTCCCGCCGTACGGAATTGCCATAGATTCTCCTTACGGCATGATTAGCGTCACAACCGGCAGCCTGAAACGAAGAAAAGTCATGCTCCCCCTCAAGGCAGCTCGCCGCCTGCGCCATCGTCGGCAGATCCAGCTGCGAGTGTACATGCCATGAGTAACGGCCGTGAAAGGGGGACAGCCATCGGTGATCCCAAATGCGATACTGGTAAACCCGGCTGCGCGCATCACGCCGGGCATCAA
>JBOHVR010000417.1:0-3805 GCA_050735755.1 Binatia bacterium | reverse complement strand
GCTCATATTAGGGGCGGCAGCTTTTCACCTGCCTCTGGTCCTAGACGGATACATATCCACCGCGGCGGCCCTTTTGGCTTGCCGTTTGAGTCCGGCCGTTACAGGATTTCTATTTGTGTCTCACCTGTCCGCGGAATCGGGGCATCAGGCGATGCTAAGAGAAATAGGTTCCACTCCCCTTGTGGATCTGCAAATGCGCTTGGGTGAAGGCACGGGGGCGTGCATCGGCATGAGCTTGATCGAAGCCGCGGTGAAGATCCTGCGCGAAATGGCGACGTTCGAATCCGCCGGCGTGGCGGGAAGCGTCACGTGAAGCATTTCTTAGTTGCCGTACATTTCCTGACAATCATCCGCTTGCCGGGAGCACCGCGGTTCTCACCGGAGTTGATCGGCGCATCCGCAACGCATTTCCCCATCGTTGGCTTGCTGTTGGGACTGGCACTGGTTTTGTGTAACCGGCTTCTTGAAGCCTGCGTGCCGCCTGCGATCCTAAGCGTCGCTTTGGTACTGATAATGACCTTGTTGACTCGCGCGTTTCACCTCGACGGTCTCGCCGACACCTTCGACGGGCTGGGAGCCAAGGGCGATCGACAGGACGCACTCAAAGCCATGCGTGATAGCTCTACGGGTGTGTTCGGGATGGTGGCTGTCGTAATCGTTCTCTCCCTCAAGTTCAAATCCCTCGAGCTCATCCGTGAGCTTCGCGTACCGGCGCTGCTACTTTCACCCGTGCTCGGCCGGTGGGCCATGCTGGTGTTAGCCCACAACTCCACATCGCCTGCAGAAGGCCTCGGGCGAATCTTGATCGAGCATATGCAGAGCCGTCACTTGATCTTGGGCTCCCTTTTTACGTCGATCTTATCTCTTATGATTATGGGAATCTTCGGCCTTTGGATGCTATTGTCCGCTTTCCTCCTAACCTGGACTATGAGACGGCATTTCCACCGGCGTATTGGCGGAGTGACAGGAGACACTTGCGGCGCCATTGGAGAGATCACGGAAAGCTTGATCTTTATGATCTTTGCTCTACTCGAGTGGAACAGGCCTTGAATATCTTACAGGTGACGCGATCAAGCGGCGGTCAGGGAAAATTTTTCGGTCGAACTCTGACATCTCTGACTCAATGCCGTGAGCGCGCCTTCAATCCAGCAATCTGCGACTCCGTCAAAGTCTGTGTCACAGTCGATCCGAAGAAAGGCGCGCGTGGCGCCGTGGCGCTCCAATGCAGCGTCCAAATCACGACCGCATTGGCAGAAGTGATCGTAAGTGCTGTCGCCCAGCGCCAGCACGGCAAACCTGATTCCACTCAAGTACAAGCCATTCCCACGCACCAGCGCCGCGCAAAAGAACGCGGCATCTTCCGGCGGTTGCCCATCCCCGAACGTGCTTGTCACTACGAAGACAGGGCGTTTGCACCGGAGAATGTCCGGCTCGCAGTTCGCCCTCGCAGACCTCACGTCGCTGGATTTTAACCTTGGGCGGCGCCACGTCATCAAATGCCGAAAAGTTGCCGCGCACTATGAGTCGTCGCCGCAATCACTGTATCCAACGATACTTGACGTACCTGAGCTGCAGTTTCTGCCACCCGGCGCACGAAGGCGGGCTCGTTTCGCTTTCCCCGATAAGGCACAGGCGCAAGGAACGGGGAGTCAGTCTCGACGAGCATCCGGTCGAGCGGCATTTTTTTTACGACCTCGCGCAAAGAATCGGCGTTCTTGAACGTGATGATCCCGCTGAAGGAGAGGAAAAATCCCAGTTCCAGAAACTTTGTCGCCGCCTGCAGGTCGCCGGTAAAGCAATGAATGACCCCGCGCAGGTCCCCACGCCCTTCGGAGCGCAACAGATCAACAATCTCCTGATGAGCGTCGCGATCGTGAACTATCAGGGGAAGCCCTGTCTCTCGCGCCATCTCGATGAAGCGACAGAATACATTCCTCTGAACGTCTTGGGGAGAGTGATTGTAATAAAAATCCAGTCCTGTTTCACCGATGGCAACCACCGTCGCATTCCCGGCAAGTTCTCTCAGCCGGTGGAGATCCTCTTCGCCGACATCCTTGGCATCGTGGGGGTGCATGCCTACCGTCGCAAACAGGCCGGGGACGCGTTGCGCCAAATCTACCGCGGCATAGTTGCTGGAGAGCTGCCCCGCACCTCCCACGACGACGATTTTTTCCACACCGGCAGCGCGCGCCCTTTGCAGAACCGCCTGAAAGTCTTCGGCAAATTCTGGCCCCTGAATGTGGGCGTGGCTGTCCACAAGAGTTGGCGAGCCCGAGGGATCCATTTTTTAGACTTTCGCGTCCGCTTCGATTCGTGGAAATAGGACTTGCGGCGCTTTTACCTTGTGTCCATTGGGAAGAGCTTCGCCCCAAGGTGAAGGTTTTCGCGAGATGTCTTCGGTAAGGTCCAACAGCGTTTTAATCTCTCTTGCCGTCTCTGGAAGAAAAGGAGCCAGCCAATAACCTAAGACGCGAATGGCCTCGAGCAGATGGTGGAGAATCTCCCCGACCCGACTGTGTTTGGTGGGTTCCTTATAAAGGGTAAAGGGCGCCGTCTGAACGATATAACGATTGCTCTGATCGATCGCGCTCCACACCGCTTCCAGCGCCCGATGGAACTGAAGCCCCTCGATATAAAGCTTGAGATCGGCTTCCGCCCGTGCGAACGTCTCTCTCAGAAGTCGGTCTTCATTGCTAAGCATGCCGTTCAGTGGTTGAACTACCCCGGCAAAATATTTTTCCTGCATCGCCAGAACACGGGTGACCAAATTGCCTAAATTATTAGCCAGGTCGGAATTGTAGCGGGCTATAAGCGCTTCCTCGCGAAAATCAGCGTCTTGACCGAACACGCTATCGCGTAACAGAAAATAGCGGAATGGATCGAGACCCACTTTTTCCTTCATGGCCAGCGGGGAGATCACGTTGCCGAGACTCTTGGACATCTTCTGGCCTGCGACCGTCCAGAAGCCGTGCACGTTGACGTGCTTATATAGGGGCAGGCCGGCGGCCATGAGCATGGTCGGCCAGAACACCGCATGCGGCTTCAGGATATCCTTGCCGATGAAGTGTTGCGCCTCGGGCCAAAAAGTTTGCAATACCTCGTCGCCCTTGTGCTTTAAGGCGCTGACGTAGTTGATGAGCGCATCGAACCAAACGTAAGTCACGTAGCGCGCGTCAAAGGGGATTTCGATGCCCCACGACAAGCGACTCTTGGGGCGAGAGATGCAGAGATCACCGATTGGCTCGCGCAGCATGGCTACGACCTCATTCTTGAAACCCTCGGGCCGGATGAAGTCAGGGTGCGCCTCGATGTGCCTAAGCAGGCGCTCCTGATATTTGCTCATGCGGAAGAAATAGTTTTCCTCTTCCAGTATTGTCGGCGCGGTTAGATGATCCGGGCACTTGCCGTCCACGAGCTCCTTTTCCGTATAGAAGCGCTCGCAGCCAAAGCAATAGAGGCCGGCGTAACGGTCGAAATAAATATCGCCGGCGGCGTAAACTTTGGTCAAAAGCTCCTGCACATAGCGCACATGATACGGATCGGTGGTGCGGATAAAGTGATCGTAGGTTATGTCACAGGCGTCCCAAGCCGCGCGGAAAGCCGCACTGACCTGATCGGTAAATGCCTGGGGATCCTTTCCTGAGGCCGCCGCCGCCTGGACGATCTTGTCCCCGTGCTCATCGGTGCCCGTCAGATAAAACGTTTCATAACCCTGGGAGCGGTAATAGCGCGCGAGCGTATCGGTAATGATCATGGTGTAGGCGCTGCCCAAATGAGGCTCGGCGTTGACGTAGTAGAGCGGCGT
>JBOHVR010000416.1:0-4288 GCA_050735755.1 Binatia bacterium | reverse complement strand
GATCAGGATCGCCTGACACTGACCATTAGTCCTGAAGTGGAGCTGGTCAAAACCAAAGACCGCAAGGCAGCCATAGCAGTGAATGTGGCTACCCTCTCACGTCTCCTTGACGCCATGGTGCGCCGTTACCCGGATCAGTGGAGCTGGCTGGGCTTCAGAGAGAACGGCAATCCCGAAGAGGAATCTTCTGGTTTTGCAACTTCCCTACCTGAGCAGGAAAGCGAGCGGCTGCCTTAGTTAGCGCCTCAAGGACCGTAAACCGCGGGTCATTTTTTGCACGGCGTTGACCTTTGGGGCGCCCGGTTGCGCCCGGCTTTGACCCGAATCCTCCCTGTCGGCTGGGTGCAATTCATCGCCCACAAAGATCAGAATTATCCTGCGCAAGCGAACGAAGTCTCCCCTGTAGCACAGGCCCGCACGCGTGCTGGGAAAACAAATGCGACCTTCGACCGCATTCATAACCGTGTCCCACAACCAGTTCTCGGGATAGACGCGCAGGCCCTGATCAACCACTCGCTGGCTGCCCCAGGTATGGGGAACCGCGACGAGCTCGAGAAATTCCCCTTCAGCCTCATCCGCAATTTTCCACATAAGCAGCGCGCCTGAAACCAGACCGCTGTTAAGGATCTTCCATCCCGCTGCTTCCAGCGAGCAACGAAACAGACGCGAAACTCTGAGCAACGATTGGATGCTCACCACAGGATCCGCGGCAAGAACTCGAGTCAGGAAACGCTCCGGAATCAGGAGCTCGGATGCCGCGACATTACACAATTCCTCGGTTTCCCGGCGCAGGTGGCACTCGGCTTCCCGTGGAAACAGCAGCAAGTGAGCGATCTCGTGCGCCAAAGTGAACCTCTTCCGCGTCGCCGGAGCTAATTTGCTGAGAATGACTTCATATCCACCGGCTGGAAGTTCGAGCAGCTGACCGTCCAAACGGGTATTGAGTTCCGTTACCTGTTTGATACCGACCTGCTTCGCGAGGCGGGCCAAATCGATAGGGACGCCCTGGACCTGGCAATCTTTGAGCAAGGCGCGAGCCTTGCCGAGCGCCTCAGCAACGTTATGCTTGCGAGATGCGTCCAACGGCGGCACGGAAATTAGTAGCGGCCCCAGTCTCGAGCCGTTAAGGGGATGCGCGCGGCCTTGAGAGTTTTCGCTTTGCCCTGGATAAATTGGCCCTGGGCGGCCGCCAACTTCAGATCTCGTTGTAGGTGGGCGACTTTTGCGCGGATGTCCTTCCAACCCATTTTGTTTTTCTCTGTCAGCGATGTAAGTCCGCCATAACTGCGCTGCAATTCGCGCTCATTGACGTCGAGCCCGCTTTCCGCGAATACCGACTTGAACTCGGCAAAGCTGAGAGGGCTCTCAACGGCTGGCGCCGCGGCGGCTTGCTTGGCGACGACAGGCCGGTCAGTGGCGATGGCACGCCCGCGCTGAGCTGTCACGGTCGCCTTCGCTCCTCCCGCAGCGACGCGGCGCTCTAGGCTCTGCTTGAGCGCCTCCATGAGATCAATCACCTGACCGCGTTGAACCTGAGGAGCAGCGAGCGTGACTTCTTTACCTTCAACCTTGAGGTTAACCGCGCCCAGCACCTTGGCGCGGTATTCGTCCTGGTATTTCTCGGGCTTGAACCCGGCGCTCGACAGTTCCTGGATCAAGCGCACGGCCAAATCGAGTTCTCCTTCGCGGACGCGCACCGACTCGGCTTTATCAATCTCACCGAAATCCCGCACTTCGTCCGCGTAGTACATGGTATGCAGCATTAAGCCGCCCTGAACGGAGCGGATCAGCACCAGGTTGCTCTTGCCGCGCATGACGAACTGAGCCAGGGCGACTCGGTGGGTCTTCTCCATCGCTTCGCCAAGCAATTGGTAAGCCTTCTCGCCGCCCTTGTCCGGGCCTAGATAGTACCCTCTCTCGAAATAGACGGGATCCACCTGCTCGAGTGGCACGAACTCGTTGAGATCAATGACTTGCGTAACCTGCTCCTCCAAGGCTTTGAGCTCTTCGTCGGAAAAGCGCACATACTGGTCCTTGGTGAACTCAAAACCCCGAACGAGATCGGAGCGTTCCACAACCTGATTGCAGGCTGGGCAGTAGTGTTGCTGCTTAATGCGCCCGCCGCACTTGGCGTGCAGATAATGGAAGGCAATCGTTTTCGCGCTGGTCGAGGGATAGAGTTTGACCGGAATCGAAATCAGGCCAAAAGAAATCGTTCCTGAGCCGATTGATCGCGCTGCCATGGAAGCCTAACCTAGCAGAAATCGGTTTTGAGTAAAAGCTCCCGCAAAACCATTCGCCGCGAGCGATTCTCACCGGCGCTTGCCGCCCAAGCGCAATTTCGCGCCAAACACTTGATATCAGTCAAGTCCTGGCGCGCATCGAATCGAGGTTTTCGTCCTCGAGTTCCACGAAAAAAGGCCCGATCATAACTGGCCATAATTGGTTATAGTGCACAATCTTTGGTTGTTTGAGCCCATTCGACGACCAAGAAGTAGCCCGCTCAGCGGCACAAAAGGTAACAGCTGCGAGGATTTTGCCGGCTCATACCTTTTCAACTGAGGCTGGCATAAATAGTGCTTGATGGGCGAGCGGTTGGACTCACCACCCCGCATCACGGAAAATCCAGCGTCTAGGCACCTTATTTGGAATCTCAAAGTGAGGGGATCTAGAATATGAACATTTGGCTAATCGTCGTATTTGTTGTAGCGAGCATCGCTGTGGTCGGTGTGCTGATCGCTAACCTTGTAGGCGCCGAGCGCGATTTCCGGGAGAAGAACCGCCGCCTCGAGGACATGGAAGCAAAGCTTCGGGCCGTCTCCGGCGATGAAGCCGAGACCTTGATGCAGGACCAGCGCCCGGCGGAATCGCCCGAGGAGACGCTAGCCTTACGCGAGGAAAACTCCCGCCTGCACGCGCAGGTCGAACAGTTCCAGCAGGAGCACGCGCGGCGCCAGCGCGCCGTGGCGGAACTAGAACTGATACGAGAGGAGCTGCCTGAGAAGGAACGGCAGCTCGCCAAAATGAGCGAGGAAAACGCGCGCTTGAGCGCGCAACTCGAACAGGCGGAGCGCCTTAATAGCGCGAAGAACGCTCGCGAAGCGAAAGACACGCAGCAGCGGAGCCCCGAGACCGAGAAGTTAATCCTAAGCTTGCGCGAGGAGAACGCGCGGCTTTTGGCGCAGATCTCCGGACTGCGTAAAGAGCGGGACGCAAGTCAGGAGGTCGTTCGCTCTCTCGAGGTGCTCCAGGAGCGCGTGCCCGACCTGGAGCGACAAATCATCAACCTGCGCGACGAAAATTTTAGTCTGAGCAATCACAGCGGTGACTTGCGCAAGGATCGCGATATCGCTCGGCAGACAATCGCGCGCCTGGAGAAACTCCTAGAAGAGCAACGAGCGCAGAACGAGAAACAAATTGCCGATTTCCGAGAGGAAAATGCCAAACTTCTTTCTCAAATGACGCTCCTCACAGGAGAGCGCGACCAGCAGCAGCGCAGAGTTCAGCATCTGGAAGGGATGGAGCAACGTCTTGAAGACGCCAAAGAGGAAATCAGCCAGCTCAGGGAGCAGAACTCCGGCCTTCAGGGACAGATCAAACAAATCAAAGCTTCCATTGCCGAAAAGCTGGAGTCCCAGTTGAGCGAACTCAGGGAACTACAGCACCAGGTCGCGAATTCAGTAGAACTGAAGTGAGCGCGAGTTAGCGCTGCGTGATGCGCACCGACGGCTTCCCAATATGAATGTGAGCTCCGGTCGCGGAACCGCCGACCCGCCCTCGGAACGCGATGAAAGGAATCCCGGATTTACGCAGATATTCCATGACTGCCCGTCCCTCCGAGGTGTCCGGGTGCAGCGCTACATCCATCGCATCCCGGTGATCAAACTTCATTCGATCATGAACCGCACTTTGACCGCGAGCGCTAACCGGCAGAGCCCGGCCGTACCTATTCGCGAAGAATCGCTCAATCTTGCCAGAATCCGCCAGTGACCACGGCGCGCTGCCGTTATAGCGGATCAACATATCAGTAACCGTGTAACTTCCCGCAGGCAGACGCGAAAGTTTCGCCAGCTCCTCTTCGGCAAGCGCTTCCGTTATGAGGATGTCGTCTTCGAGGATCCAGCGGCGCACCTGCTTGATGTTCGCCCGCAGGAGCGCCAGGCTCTTTTCGCTCTCCTCCAATTCCAAGCGCGAAATGAATTCCCGTTCGAAAAGCTCCCGCTTCACCTCCACATCGTCTCTCTGCCTTTGGAGATCGCGTTCGTAAACCGAGAGGAGCTTGGCCAAG
>JBOHVR010000415.1:0-8377 GCA_050735755.1 Binatia bacterium | reverse complement strand
AAAAGCGACCGGATTTCAATATGTTTTTCTCTTCCTTCGTGATCTTCGTGTCCTTCGTGGTGGTATACTCCGGATAAAGTACCAACAGCGTGAGACACTGCACTAGTGGATCACTATGCCGCCCTGGTAGAGAAAGCGAAAGCAGAGGACCGGTCCGGAGTCGTGCTGCACAGCAGCGGCATCAGCAATCTGTCCCGGCCGCGCCTGGGGCCAAGCAACTCCCGGGGTGAGGAAGAAATCGTGATCGTTCCCGGGATGACTTTTGATTTCAAACCGGCGATCAGATTGAAGAGAGAGGTTCTACAAGACGTCAAAAGCCCAAACAGAGTGGTGCAAATCGGCGAGCATTATTTGATAACGGAAAAAGGCTCCGTCCGTATGGGTAAAAGAGATTTGAGGCCGCTCGCCACCGAAGCATAGAGTGCGCAGGAGGTGTAACATGATATCGAATCTTTCCAAAGCTCTGGCAAGCTTTTTTTTCCTCGTGCCGTGGCTGTTCGCCACGCCGGTCTTCGCCGCCACGGCAACCGCCGCTCTGCAAAAGGCGAAACAAGATGCAGACGCCAAGGGATATACCTTCATCACCAGTCACGACGAAATTCTCGCCAACGCCAAAAAAGAGGGCAAAGTCCGTATTCTTAGCTCTCTAGATCCCAACACCTACAAGCCCCTGATGGAATCTTTCAAAAAGAAATATCCGTTCGCGGACATCGAAATCCAGGAAATGACCGGGACAGACACTGCGCAGCGTTTCCTGTTGGAGCTTAAAGCGGGAACCGTGAAAAACGTGGATGGCTTTAACCTGCCGGAGGATTTTTATCCGGATTATGCGGAGCATGCGAGAAAATTCGATCTTTTAGGGATGGCCGAGCACGGCGTGCTAAAAATTAATCCCGCAATGGTCGATCCCGATCGCCGCAGTCTTGTAAGCATGGGTTCTGCGATCTGTTCGATCGGGTACAATCGAAAGCAGCTTCCGGAAGACAAGGTACCGAACAAGTGGGAAGATTTCCTGAAGCCCGAGTTCAAAGGAAAAAAATTCCTCACGGATATCCGGCCTTACTGCCTTGCGGCTTTCGTACCGCTGATGGGTGAAGAATGGGTCGTTAACTATGCGCGCAAAACCAAAGACCAGGAACCCATTTGGGTTAGAGGTCAGACGCGTGCAATGAGCGGCATTATTGCAGGGGAATATACGCTGCATCAGATGACGCAGTACCACTCCTGCATGCGGGCCGCCACCAAGGATGCGACAAAAAGCCTCGCGTGCAAAATTATCGAGCCGGTGCCGGCGAGGGTTCAAGATGTCGAAGGCGTGTTTCAGGGCGCGGCGCATCCTCATTTGACGCTTCTCTTCATCGAGCACGTCGTTAGCACTGAGGGGCAAAAGATTCTCGATGACTTCAATCCTCTTAAATCCCACCTTCTTGCCGATGGCGAAATCGCGAAGCTGGTTAAAGGAAAACGCGTGGCGCTCAACGATTTCCGAACCTACGCAAAGGGCGCTGGTTGGATAAAGATGGTGCTGGAGGCTTACGGCTTTCCGAAGGCGGATAAGAGATAGAAGAGCCGCACGCAGGACTTGCGTCAGGCCTCCGAAAATCCAGAGATTGTAGGATGGGTTGAGGCGTCTCGCGCCGATACCCATTGTCCTTGTGACCGTCATCAATCGATGGGTTTCGCGAGGCTCAACCCATCCTACGGTCCTGGTAGATATCGCGGAGTCTACCCCTGAGCAACGCCGAAGGGCTCGACCCACCCGACGAATCAGACATGTAGGATGGGTGGAGGCGCGAAGCGCCGATACCCATCATCTGCTTCGTCCTTGACCGCGGCGGACCCGTTTGCTATGCCCGAGACATAAAAACATAACGGAGACAAAGAACCGATGCTTACCAAAGAAGAAAACGAACTGCTCACGCGCGTCGGACCCGGAACTCCTATGGGCGAGGTCATGCGGTGCTACTGGATACCCGCCTTGCTTGGAAGCGAACTGCCTGCGCCCGACTGCCCGCCCGTACGCGTCAAGCTTCTCGGCGAAGACCTGGTGGCGTTTCGCGACACCGAAGGAAGAATAGGACTCCTGGAAGAGCACTGTCCACACCGCCTCGCTTCCTTGTTTTTGGGGCGCAACGAACAAAGCGGTCTACGGTGCGTCTTCCACGGCTGGAAATTTGACGCCGAAGGCAACTGCGTCGATATGCCCAACGAGCCGCTCGAGAGCCGCTTCAAAGAGAAAGTGCGCTTGCAATCTTATCCGACGGTCGAATTGGCAGGCGTGATTTGGGCCTATTTGGGACCGCCGGAGAAGAGACCCGAACCGCCGGGGATGGAATGGATGAGGGCGCCGGAAACGTACCGCAACGTGTCCAAGACGCTTGAGCTTTGCAATTATCTCCAAGCCATTGAAGGGGGAATCGATACCGTCCATTCCGCCTTTCTGCATCAAAACAGTCTGGGAGACAAAACTTCACTCGGCCAGGTCAACCACCGGCCTAAACTCGAAGTGGAGCGCACGAGTTACGGCTTTCGCTATGCCGGCATCCGTGACCTCGGCGAGGTCGGCACTTACATTCGCATGTACCAGTTTGTTCTTCCCTTCCATCAGTTCAGGCCATCCCAGATTGCCAAAGCGGACGGCACGCGCGCAAAAACACCCCAGAACCGCGGACACATGTGGGTGCCCATGGACGACGAGAACACCATGGTCTTCAACTGGATTTACGCCACCGATGAAGACAAACCGTTCACGCCCGAATCGGTTCTGAAGTATGAAGACAACGCGGGCAGAGGCCCCAACGGTGAATCGATGATCCGGCGCCGGACGAGAGCCAATGACTGGCTCATCGATCGGGAGGTTCAACGAACCAAGACCTTCACCGGCATTGAGGGACTCAACACCCAGGATTTGGCGGCGCAGGAGAGCATGGGCCCGATCGTCGACCGGACACGCGAGCATCTCGGCACTACGGACAAAGCCATCATTGCGCTCAGGCGCATCATGCTTGATGTCATCAACGATTTTCAGCAAGGCATTGAACCCCCCGGAGTCGATCCGAACACCTATCGAAATGTTCGAGCAGCGGATATGATTGTCCCTAAAGACGTTCCGTGGCAGGAAGCGGGAAAGGAAGAACTCAAAGCCCGCCGTTAAGGAGTTGATTATGGCAGAGAAAGTACTTGCGGCCGTAAAGATCGGACCGAAGCAAACCGAGCCGCGTGAATTCAGTATTCCCGATGTTCCCGTAGATGCCGGCTTGCTGAAGGTCGAGGCGGCGGGAATCTGCGGCAGCGACGTTAACTCTTATCCACGCGCCGTGCGTCGCGGCCCGCATATTATGGGGCACGAAAATATCGGCTATATCGCCAAGGTGGGCAGAATCGCCGCGCAGAAGTGGGGCGTCAAAGAAGGCGACCGCGTTGCGCTCGAGGAGTATCTCCCCTGCGGGTTTTGCGAATATTGCCGCGCCGGCGACTTCCGCATGTGCTACGAGACCGACATTCACAACACGCCGAATGCCGCGCGCTACGGTTCGACACCCATTGATGTCGCGCCGGCGCTCTGGGGCGGATTCAGCCAATACCTGTATCTTCATCCCAATTCGGTCTTTCACAAAGTTCCGGCCCACGTTCCGGCGGAGCAGGCAGCGATGGCGCTCCCACTCGGCAACGGCTGGCAATGGGCCTATATAGAAGGAGGAGCCGGCCCCGGCAAGGCGGTTCTGATTCAGGGACCAGGACAGCAAGGGTTGGGGTGCGTGCTTGCGTCAAAAGAAGCGGGCGCAAGCGTGATTATTGTTGCCGGGCTGTCGCGCGACACCAAACGTCTCGAGGTTGCGCGTCACTTGGGCGCCGACTTTACGATCAACGTCGAAACAGAGGACCTGCGCGAGCGCATCAAGGAGCTTACCAACGGGCGCGGCGTCGATGTCGTGGTGGATGTGGCCGCTTCAACGGAAAAGACCGTTCTGCCGGCGATGGATGCGATGAACACGAAACGCAGCACCCTCGTGATCGCGGCCGGCAGCACAGAGCAAAAGATCAACAATTTTCCGTTGGGCACGCTCAAGTTAAAATACATGTCGATCAAAGCAGGCCGCGGCCACAGTTATCAGTGCGTCGAGATGGCGCTGCGCACGATCGCGTCAGGCAAATATCCGCTCCATGAGCTCTGCAGTCACAAGTTTGGGATCAACGAAGTGGACCTGGCGCTGCGCACGGCGTCGGGCGAAGGATTACCCGATCCGATCCACGTCAGTGTGGTTCCCCAAGCGTAGGCAACATCCCGCACAGCAAATAGTACCGTCAGAAGTTGCTCACCGGATCAGCGGTAATTTCCCCTGCGCCGGTGGCTCAAATTTCTGATGACTCTCAACCCCCGGCGCGAGTGTCACGATGCAACAAGGTTTGGATTTCATTGAAATCATTCACAAAGGAGCGATCGCCACTTACCCCTTGATCGCCCTGTCGGTGATCAGCGTGGCGGTGGTGATCGAGCGGTTATGGACTTTGAGAAATATCGGGTCGGCAACCCTCAGACTCACCGACTCGATTGTCGAACCGATCCGCAAGGGTCAGAAAGATCTGGCGATGGCGATCTGCAAACAGAATGCGCAGTGCCCGGCGGCAAGGATCTTTCTTGGGGTTATCGGTCGGCCGGAAAATGGATCGTTAGAGTCCCTGAATTTGTTTGCCGCGGAGTCGATGTTTGAAGAGGCGCAACGGCTGCGAAAAAACCTTTGGGTTCTGGGCACGGTTGCCAGCAGCGCCCCTTTCATTGGGCTGCTCGGCACCGTGATTGGCATCATCAAGTCTTTCGAGAGCATGGCGGTCCAGGGCACCGGCGGGTTCACGGTGGTGGCGGCGGGGATTTCCGAAGCGCTGGTGGCCACCGCTCTGGGACTGGGGGTGGCGATCATCGCGTTGATTTTTTACAACTATTTTCAGACCCGCGTCAATAATCTAAACGGCCTGTTTCGCATCCAGGTTGGAAAGATCCTCCAGCTCATCACCCGGTAGCCCGCCGGACGTTGATGAGTCACATTGCGGAACCTACCTTTCTTGTTACTGCACCTCCTGGGTAACCTATAACGGCGCTTGCGCGGGTCGGCGTTCTTCCTTTGTCGCTCTTTTGGGCAACATCTCGCACGGCGTTTGCCGTGGCCCCAGGCTTTCGTAGTATTCGTCTTTCTCCGGGACGTAGCGGCCCTGGTTAAAGTCGCCGCCCTTCTGGCTGCGAATGATCACTGCCACCGTCCGCTCGCCAACGGTCACTTCGGTGTGGATCTCGTAAGGTTTTACCAGATCGATCTCCCCCGGCCCGACGAGTTGATCGGTGGTCTTGCGGATTTTCGCGTAACCCGGCTTGGAGCGATCGTCGAGCCGTTCGTAGCGTTCGATGCGCTCGCGGCCGTCGAGCACTCCGTAAAGCGTATGGATGTGAGCGTGGTCGTGAATGCGCGTCCGTCCGCCTTGCCGTGCTTGTCCCTTGGTCAAGCCATTAATCGCGAACCCGTAATCCGGGTCTTCGTAAAAAAGCAAATTCTCGGCGCGGCCTTCCGCCGGAACGCAGTCCGGCCACGATTTTGAAGCTTCCCGGACCTCGGGATCCGCGAGCAGCTCCGCCAGGATTGGCGTCAAAGCTTTCCACCTTTTCTCCAGGTCGGACTCTTTTGCGAAAAGCTCGCGTGTCTTGCGGATGAAGCGTTCAAGTGCGTTTTGCCTCTCTTCCATGACCCACCTCCTTATTCGTGCGCGGCCTGCGCGCTCGCTCCGGCTCCGGCTGTCTTGTCCGCGGGCGGCGCGTCGCTGACGGAATAAAATCGCGCGCAATTGTCCCAGAGAATCTTGCGCTTGTCTTCATCGGACAGCGCCAGTTTGAGAAAGCTCTCCACCGCATCGGGATACTTGGCGTCGCCATGCGGATAGTCGGTAGAGAACACAATCTGGTCGCTGCCGAGGTAGTCAATGAGGTAACGCGCCGGTACTTCGTCCGGCTCTACGGACACGAAGCACTGGCGTCTGAAATACTCGCTCGGCGCCATCGTGAGCTCCGGCATGAAGACATCGCCTTCACGCTCGTAGCCCTCATCCATGCGCCACAAGAGCCACGGCGCCCAAGAACAATTGCATTCTCAGGATCGAGCGTACGCCGGTCCGTTGTTGGCGTCAAGATTGTCGTCGCCGTGCCCAAACCTCTGATAGGATGCTGAAAACTCTCTCGGAGTCCTTCGACGAAGCTCAGGACCAACGGCCGGGGGACTTGATATTGTTGATGATTTTCCGTTCTGCTGAGCCTGACGAAGTATGAGCCTCGTCGAAGCATTCATAGGTTTTTTAGCGGAATCAGGGAATGTTACATGACCCGACGGTGCTCAAACAGGCGCTGCAAAATCCGGCCGTCCGTCTATTGCTTTCATTCCGTTGATGTCTTCCCTTTTTATTTGTTCTTTTTAATTTTTCGTTTTTGATTCTTAATTGACACTCCGCCGGCCTTCTACTAGTGTAGTGCCTCTTAAATGAAGGCACTTATTCTTCGACGTAACATTTAGAATCCGGGAATGAAATTTCATGCGAAAGACTCTAAATCTCAAGCCATCACCGCAAGTTATCATCCCGCTGGTATGTAACACATCCGCCGCCATGATGCTCGACCAAGGTTTTTCTATTCACCACGAAGCGCACGAAGGACCTAGCGCGGCACAGCCGCAACCAAAATGACAGATTGGTTTCATTGGTGTAAACCGTTTTCATGTCTACGATTCACAATGCACTGACGAAAGAGGTTGCGCATGCCTTTGTAGGGCGTCACGCACGCGATGTCATCGGAGTTTTGCATGGTTGGGATCGATTGCGACTGCAGGGCACGCTTCGAAGTCTCTATTACCAGCCTGTGATGGAAGAGTACCTGAGGCAAGCAGGAGTTTTGTGGAAAGATTTTAAAACTTTCGCCACTACCCTGACGGCCCGGGTGCGCCAGGCGGCAGTGGATCTGGCGGCGCGGCATCACCGGCCGATGCTTTATCTTAACTCCAGCCGGATACGCAAGGAGGACGAGGCTCGCAAGATCCAGCAGCGTGACAAGATTGAGTTGGGACTGATTGCTGTGTTTAGTTGCGTCGAGCCGTGCCGCACGTGGTTTTTGCGCGGCAATCGTACCACCCGAAAGCTTGAGCTTAGGCTTGAATGGGGCAAGTGCATCCACCTTTATTTTTACTGGATGCATGAACAATTGGGGTTTTTGCACCTTCGGTTGCAGAGCTGGTTTCCGTTTCTGATTCAAATTTGTCTCAACGGACGAGAATGGCTGGCCCGCCAGATGGATCAGCGGAAACTGCGCTATGAGCGAGAGGATAACTGTTTTCCGTGGATTGACGATCTGTCGCATGCCCAAGCGCTGATGGATCAACAACACCGCACCAACTGGCCCGTGCTTTTGCGACCTTTGCTCAAAAAGTGCCATCCTTTGCACGCTGAGATTAGCCGTCCCATTGAGCGTGACTACTACTGGACGGCGGCCGAGACCGAGTACGCCACCGATGTGATGTTTCGTGACCGGGCTGCTCTGGCACGCATTTATCCCCCTTTGGTGCATCACGCGGTGATGACGTTTGGCAGTGAACAAGTGCTTCGGTTTATGCACCGCTCGGCACAGGTAGGTTGTCAAAGTGACGTGCAAAGCGATCGGCGTCGCTGGCCTGACGGCGTACGAGTCAAGCACTGGGTCAACAAGAACTCGCTTAAATGCTATGACAAGGGCAGCATCTTGCGCGTGGAGGCAACGATCAATGAACCGAGAGATTTCCGCAGCTTTCGCGCGGCGGAGAAAAGTCCTGGCGGCCCTAAGCGCTGGCGCGAACTGCGCCGCAGCGTAGCTGACTTTCACCGGCGCTCTGAAGTGAGTCGGGCAGCCACCGAGCGATACCTGACCGCTCTGGCTGCAGTCCATGTACAAACCCGGCTCGCCGAGCAAGCCGCGCAAGTCTGCCGGCCGGTACGGCGCGACGGACGGCGTTACCGAGCGCTGAATCCACTGGGAGAGAACGACGCTGAACTGATGACGATTGTCAACCGGGCGGAGTTTTCGCTCAACGGGTTTCGCAACCGTGATTTGCGTTCCCATCTCTACCCTGCGACCAAGGACAAACAAAACCAACGCAGAGAAATGGCGGCAGTGGGACGCCGCTTGCGGCTGTTGCGCGCCCATGGCTTGATCGCAAAAGTCTCGAAAACGCACCGTTACATCGTTACTGAAAAAGGACGAGACGTCATCACGGCGTTGTTGGCCGCGCGTAATGCAAGCACCGAGAAACTCACAGCCTTGGCCGCATGATTTGCGCAGATGGAGAAAATTTTCAGGCATAGTAGTACGAAGGAA
>JBOHVR010000414.1:0-3753 GCA_050735755.1 Binatia bacterium | reverse complement strand
CATTTGTAGTGGTAGCCACGCTCCTTGATGCCATGCCCTCTCTCGCGTTTGATACTGACTTCCGCGCCCTGGGGCTCACCGTCATTCCGTAGTCTCACGCGCTTAACGCAGTTTCGAGTTTTGAGTTTCCGGTTTCGAGTTAACCGGCAGAGAAGAAACAAAAACGCGGAACGCCGAAATGCGGCAATTAAGCGGCATGGCTATAGTCAGATGGAAGTGGGGAATTTCTTGGTAGTCGATTGCTGAACGTGAGCTGATCCATAGCAAAGGTCAAGCCCTGGCTCTAGGGCAGGGTAGTTCACCCCGCCATCGGATCATGAACCGTGATTGTCTAAAAATCAGGTTTAGCGGTAAGTTGGGGTGTACAGTCGGGTCGAAACGGGAGGTGTGACGATGGATCTGCTAAAACCTGTGGATCGAGTCGAGATTCTCAGCGTCATCGATAATTCCATTGACGTTCTGATGTCGAACACAGCCGTAGCCAAAAGGGCGCCGCGGCTGCGCGACGCCTTCTCGCGGCCGCAGCTTCGGGCGGAGCATGGCGTATCGATGCTGGTCACGGTTGAATCGGCCGGAAAGAAGGACTCGTTCCTGTTCGACACCGGCGTGAGCGTGGGAGGGGCGCTTCATAACATGGCCGCGCTCGAGGTCAAGGCCACTGAACTTCATGCGATTGTACTGAGCCACGGCCACACCGATCACACACGCGGGATGATCGGGCTATTTGAGCGCTATGGCCGGCGCCGGTTGCCGATCGTCTTGCACCCTGACGCTTTTCTCCAGCGGAAAAATATTTTCCCCGACGGGCATGAGACGGTCCACATCCCGCCGGTCCGCCGCGACCTCGAAGCGGAGGGTTTCGAGGTGATCGAGGAACGAGGGCCTACGGTTCTGCTGGAGGGAATGACACTCATTACAGGACAAATACCGCGGACGACACCCTTCGAGAAAGGACATCCCCTCCAATACGCCGAGATCGATGGCAAGTGGGAAAAAGACCCGTGGATCCACGACGATCAGGCTGCGGTGATCCACGTTCGAGATAAAGGTCTGGTGGTCTTAACCGGGTGCGGACACGCGGGCGTGATCAACACTCTGCGTCACGCGCAAAGCTTCACGGGGGTTCCGGATGTTTACGCCGTCATCGGGGGATTTCATTTAACAGGCGCAATCTTCGAGCCGATCATCCCACCGACGATTGAGGCTCTTCAGGAAATCGGGCCGAAGATTCTGGTTCCCCAGCACTGCACAGGCTGGAAAGCGACTTTTGAGATCGCCCGGCGGTTTCCGGACGCATTCATTCCGACGAGTGTCGGAACGAGATACGTTTTGTGAACGCTTCCGTTGTAGTGTCGCCGCGAGGGTTCCATGGGGAACAGCCATTCCGGAAATAGCGTGCCCCAGTGGAAGACCGGTTAGAAAGGGAGAAAAGCACGTACCGTTCCCAGAGGGTCGTGCTACCGAAAGGAGAATTAGGGTCATGCCTGCCTGCGAGGTGAACGGATTCATTGGTTCCGTCACACGCCAAGCCGGTGATCGGATCATAAGGTCGGGCTATTGGGCCCCGACGCAATGCCGCTTCAGCTCGATAATCTTGTTGATTTAACGCAGGCGCTTCAGTTCTTGCCTCTAGCAGGTTGTTGAAAAACCCTTTCGGAGTCCTTCGACGGTGCTCAGGACGAACGGCCGGGACTTGATATTGTTGATGATTTTCCGTTCATGCTGGCTCTCGAAGCATTCCCAGTCTTTTTTCAGCAGCCTGCTAGTCTAGAGGCTCTTTCTTAACCTCGGTGCCGGCTTGAATCCTACGGTCCGGCTGGCCTTGATATTGATTGTCTCGCCGGTCCGAGGATTCCGCCCCGTTCTTGCCTTCCGTGATCTCACCGAGAAGGTGCCAAACGCTGGCATCTGAAATCGTTTGTCCTTCTTGATCGCTCTGGCAAGAGCAGCAAAGGTTGCATTGATTGCACCTTCCGCCCCTCTCTTGCTCATCTTTGCCACCTTGGCTACTGTATTGATAAGGTCACCCTTAGTCATATCAACTACCTCCTTCCATACTGTGAATTATTTTTCACTGGTCTGTTTAAGGTTCAAGGTCGAATCCGCCACCTACTATCTGCGCGTTCGCATACAGATGTCAATGAAAAGTATCTCTTTGCCCAGCGCTTTCTGAGCGCGGGAAAAAGTGCCAGTTGCCAGCACGACCTCCGCTTGGACGTGCTTCCGACTGCGCCGGCATACAATCTGGGCGACTCAGACTTCTGTATCAGCACAATTTTCACCTTTTGAGAATCTCAAAACGTCACAATGAACGCCCGCGACCCAACAGGCTGCTCGCGGATCTGATGAGTTTCGTCTGAGACGAAGCCGAACCACCCCCCTCCTCGAGTGAGGTGGAGAGCTTCAATCAAATCCAGCAAGTCTTTGGGCAAACCTGACACTTCCATATTTGCTAAAGTTTTGCCACGTTTGATTGACCTACCTAAGTCTATCAACTATGTAGTTAGCAATAGGCCAGAGAAAAATTTCGCGGTTGGAAGTTCGCCAGCGACTCGGTGACATTTTGAATCGGGTCGCGCTACGGAACGATCGATTTATTATCGAGCGCAAGGGCAAGCCGCTGGCCGCCGCCGTGCCTGTGGAGCGGTTGGAGCAGACGCGACGGGCAGCACGAATGTACCGGCTACAGGATTAGAGGGAGCCCCGGATCGGACCTGCGCAAGATATTGATTCAGCGATAAAAGTTTGCAAAATAGGGGTGGTAAAGGCTCAGCGGCAGGTTTTTTGAGGTAAAACGATCGCTCCGAAACGGGAGGAATCAAGATGGCGGGAAGCGAACGAGTTCTGGGAGTTGGTGTGATCGGCCTTGGCGGTGCTTCTCTAGCTATGATCCCGAAGTTCGCCAAGAATCCTCATTATCGCATCGCCGCGGCAGCGGACATCGATGCCGAGATCATGGACCGCTTTCGCAGGGACTTTCCGGACGCCGAGTCCCATGACGATGCGGCGGGTTTATGCGCGAGCCGCGCGGTTGACCTGGTTTACATCGCCACACCGAACCGCTTTCACGCCGAGCATGCGCGGATGGCCCTGGAGAGCAAGAAGCACGTGCTGATCGAAAAGCCGATGACGATCGATATCGCCGGAGCCGAGCAGATGATCGCCACGGCAAAGCGCAACGGCGTGCTGCTCGGCGTCAACGTGAAGCACAGTTTTGAGCCGCGCGTGCTGCGCTTGCGCGAGATGGCGCGTACCGGCGAGTTCGGCAGGCTGCGCATGATCAACAGCTGGCGCTTTGCGGACTGGCTGTACCGGCCGCGCACCCCCGAAGAGCTGACCCCGGAATTCGGCGGCGGCATCCTGTGGCGGCAGGGCCCGCACCAGTTCGACATCATCCGAACGATCGGCGGTGGAATGGTGCGCAGCCTGCGCGGCACCGCGGACACATGGGACCCGACCCGGCGTGTTCCCGGCTGCCATGCCGCCTACCTCGACTTCGACAACGGAGCGCTCGCCACTGCCGTCTACAGCGGCTACGATCATTTCGACTCCATCGAGTTCGTGCAACTGGGCTACCGGGTCGAACCGGCCAATCATGCAAAGGCGCGCCGTGAACAGCGCGCGGCGCGCGACCCGGATTGGGAGGCGCGGGCTGCGCGCGAGGAGCGCTACGGAGGAACCCGGATCAGAAGCAGCGCGCCCCGGCCGGCACAACCGTCGTTGGGGTGGATTTTGGGCGGTCCCATGATTGTG
>JBOHVR010000413.1:0-5293 GCA_050735755.1 Binatia bacterium | reverse complement strand
AGATGGAAGCGTGATAGTCGATAGCTCGGAAATTTTTGTTCGCAAGAGCTATAATTCCGATCAGGTGGTTCCCGCTGCCTGTGGCGCGGAATTCTGTGCTGCGGATGTCGAAAGAGTCTAATTGGCTCGCAAATGAGAAGACAGAGAATACAGCTTAGAATAAACGCCGGGAGAAATGACGAGCATCACGAGGCCTGAGCGAGGAGACGGCCGGAGGCTTACTCTTGGAGTACGTTGAGGACCGTCGACGACCGAGAACGAAGTGAGGCGAAGTCAGTTGGCCCGGCGGGAGGAGAAAAATCATGGCCGAAGTTGAGAGTCTAAGCCACAGCGCTATTTGCGTTCATGATCTCAAAGGAGCGGAAGACTTTTATTGCAATGTCTTGGGCGCGCGCCAGGGAACCCGCGTCAATTTTAAGACCGACGATGCCATCAGGGGCAGGTCGGTGCATGGTTCCGTTATTCTGGAGGACTATCTCCTGGCGCTGATGGTGCCGCGGGACTTCATGCCGTTGCCCCCAGAGGATCAACACCACGGGGCGCACGGTTTTCGCCACGCGTTTCGCGTCTCGCGCGGCCGGTTTAACGAAATCATCAGCGAGCTGAAGCGACGTGAGATCCGTTTTGAAGGACCGGCGAACCATCCCGAAAAGAGCCCCTTCGGCGAGTCGATTTACTTCAAGGACCCGAGCGGGAATTTTCTCGAGATCCTTTGGCGTCGTGATGAAGACGTGAATTACCGTAAGCCCTACATCACGGGCGTCGGGTAAAGTTTAAGCCATGGCAGATTCTTCGGCTGCGCCTCAGAATGACACCACAGAGTTTCAGACAATCCCTTAAGCTTCAGACCATTTTCCCATGGACGGCATCAGCCATCTCGTCGTTGAAGTCTCCGACTTAAAACGGGGCGAGGAGTTTTATCGCGGCATCCTGGGGTTTGACCTCCTGGGCCATGATCGCTTCCCTGATTGCGGCCGGAGTGTTTTGCTCCAAGCCGCTTCCGGTCAATGGCTCATTCTTTCCGAGAATTCCCAGCCGCGATCCCTGCCGCAAACCGGCGTCCATCAAGCCTACAGAATTGCGCTTTCCGATCGCGAAGCTATTGGAAAAAAGTTGGCTGCGCGGCGGATTGAGGTCCACACTTACAAAGAGGACCGTCCTGCCGAAGGAGGGGACAACTTCTATTTTTACGACCCCGATGGCAATCGCATTCAACTGGTCGCCTCCAAGGCGGGTTCCGATACCTGCGGCAAAGCTATGGGGATTGATCATGCCGCCGTAGAGTGTCACGACTTGGAGTGGGCGGAAGATTTCTATGTGAAGATCCTTGGTCTGAGCGTAGATCATAGAGTCGGCTGGCACACCGCAGACTACTTACGCGCGAAGCTGTGGGGTGAGGGAAAGGAAGACATGGCGCCGGGGACGAGACGTTGGGATCAACGTTACACGGTCATGGAGCAAAAAAGACGAATTCCCCGGCCCAACACGCAACTTTTTTTGCGGGTGGGCGATGCTGTCTTGGGCATCTACCTCGCCACGGAGCACCGGCAGGAGCCGCCTGAAAAGCAAATCGCCGGAACGCCGAGAGTCGGGTTTCGCGCCGATCACCGGGCATTGGACGAAACCAGGAAACTTCTAAGCGAGCGCCGCTTTCCGGTTGATGGCCCGATTGAACACCCGGTTTCAACGCCGCTCGCGGCCTCGCTGTATGTTCGAGATCCAGGGGGGAACTTTTTGGAGATCTGTGTTCCGCGTGAAATGGGTCGAAGATAGAGATCGAGGATCGAGCTAGCGAACTAAAGAATGCGAGAGGACGACTTTCCCGTGAAAACGGGAATCTAGGATCCTTTGCACTCCTGGACTCCCGCTGTCGCGGGAGCGACGACCATCTCTTCGTTCGGGTTGAGAGTTTTTAATCATTGGGAAGGGGGACACCCCTAGAATGCAATCACCGGTTCTCGATTCCTTGTCAATCTTCTATCCTCTATCTTCGATCCTCAAGTTTTAACGGAGGGGGGCCATGGCTGAACTTTATCCCTACCCGCGTTTTTCCTTCGCTGAGAGAGACCGCCGTTGGAAAGCCGTGCGCGAGTTGATGCGCCAGAATCGACTCGATGTCATTGTCACGCCCAATAATACCGGCCACTCGACCGACTTTCAGGCGAACACCCGCTATCTCACCCACTGCGGTGGAGGCGGAGATGCGGACATCGCGGCTGTCTTTCCTTTAGCGGGAGAGGTTACGGCAGTCGCTACTACCGCTCAGGCCCGCTGGCCGACTGTTCAGGAGTGGACCAAAGACGTGCGCGAGGCGCGGCGAAACTACGGACGAGTGGTCGTCGAGCGACTAAAAGAGCTGAAGGTCGATCGCGGGCGCATCGGCATCACCGGTCTCGGTGAAGTCGAAGGAACCCGCACACCCGAAGGCACCATTCTTTACGGTACCTGGAAGCAAATCCGCGAGGCATTTCCCCAAGCCGAACTGGTGGACGCGACCGCGATTCTGGCTGAAGTGCGGTACGTCAAGAGCCTGGAAGAGATCGAGGTTCTGACCAAGTCCATGGAGATTGTTGAGAGTGCCTACGAGGCGGAGATCAAGGCAGCCAAACCCGGAGCCAAAGACTGGGACGTTTGGGCGGAGACTCAATCTGCTCTTTTGCGTAACGGTTCCGAGATGCCGGTACACTGCAACTGGGTCTCGGGCAAAAATGTTAAACGTACTCTGACTCGACCCAGCATGCGCATCCTGGAACGCGGCGATCTCATCATCAATGAGATCGAGGCCTCCTGGATCGGTTACCGTTCCCAGGGAGTTCAGCCGGTTTTTGTGGCGGTAGCCGATCCGGTGCATCAGGAGCTGATCAAGGTACAGAAAGAGGTTTTCAATCGACTGATGGAGAACCTTAAGCCCGGGGTTACGGTGAGGGAACTGGCCGAGATCACGCAAAAAACGGGAGAAAAAGCTGCTCCACAGTCCGGACCGGCGGCCGGGGCAACGGCTCAACTCACCATGCACGGTCGCGGGGCCGGAGACGATGGCCCGATTATCACCGGCAGTGCGCGCAGCGAACGTCAGCTCGGAGTGGCGCTACGCGAGAACATGGTTTTCATCTTTAAGCCCTCGGCGAGATCGACCGACGGTTCGATCTGCACGTGGGGCGACACGGTCGTGATCACAGCGGACGGCGGTCGCCGTTTGGGTAAACGGCCGCACGACCTGGCAATATCCGGGTAATTCGCGATCTGCAACTCTCGGTAATTGTCAATCTTCGATCCTCGATTCCTATCCGGGAGACCAGCGCATCGACACACTGGGTCAGGTCGGCCGCTTTGGCGATGCGGTGTGGAAAATCGCCGCGGTGGCAGACGTGCGCGATCTGCGACCGC
Organism: Binatia bacterium; assembly: GCA_050735755.1. Lineage (GTDB taxonomy): Bacteria > Desulfobacterota > Binatia > UBA9968 > UBA9968 > DATMAM01. Next base: position 1,906 of record JBOHVR010000413.1, on the reverse strand, counting down.
TGCTTCAGGCCTGAGCTTCTGCTGCTTCGACGGAGCTCAGCATGACCGGAAAATTATCAATGATTTCATGGATTCCTCCGTTCGCCCTGAGCATGGTCGAAGGGTGATCGGCTAGTTTTCACAATCTGGCAAAAAGAATAAAAATCAAAAGGTAACGAGGTGATCCCAGCTGGCAGCGACGTATGGAGGAGGACGCATGGATCTTGAGCTTAAGGGCAAGAAGGCAATCGTCACCGGAGGCAGCCGCGGCATGGGCAAGGCGATAGCGCGCCAGTTGGCCCGCGAGGGCTGCGACGTTGCGATCGGCGCCAGAACTGAAGGGCCGCTCAGCAAAGCTGCCACAGAGATCGCTCAGGAGACGGGACGCAAGGTCATTCCACTGATCGTTGACACGCTTGACGCGGAATCGATCAAAGGATTCGTCCGGCAGGCGGCGGAAGCCCTGGGCGGAGTTCATATCCTGACTAACTGCGCCGCACGCGTCGGCGGCACCATTCCCGACACGATGGAGACGATCACAGACGAGCAGATCGTCAAGGACTTCGAAGAGAAATTTCTCGGCTACTACCGCTGCGCGCGCGCAGCTGCGCCGTACATGAAGCGGGCCGGTTGGGGCCGGATCATTAACCTAAGCGGCGGCGCGGGGCGCACGCCGGGCACCGGTATCAGCACGCCGGCCCGCAATATTTCCTGCGTCGCGCTGACGAAGTCCCTCGCAAATACGCTCGGTCCCTTTGGTATCAACGTGAATGCCATCTACCCCGGCCCGACCGTCACCGAAGCGGTGTTGGAGCGTAACCGCGAGGAGGCGGAGCGCCGAGGCAAAACGCTTGACGCCTATCTAAGGGAGCTGCGAGAGCGTAGTCTGATTCGCCACCTGGTCACCGCCGAGGACGTTTCCTACGTCGTCGCATTCCTCTGCTCGCCGCTGGCCGTCAGCATTACCGGCGAGGCGATCTCCGTCTCCGGCGGCCGCAACGCCGATATGCACTACTAAAACGCCACCACTGAAAATTCGGCTAGGAGAACTAGACCCATCCCGCTTTCGCATACTGAAGCGCCGGCGATTACCAAACGCGAGCGCGCCTTTTCGGCGCGACGGGCGGTGCGATAGAAAGGGATGAGCACGACATTCGCGGATCATTTGATGGAACGGCGTCTATCAGACTTCGCCGTCTCTTCAGGCGAGATATAAACAGCCATGGGTCCTAGCCGCAGAGCTTGGGCAAGCTTCAGACAAGTTCTGGTCAACTTAACATCGAACTCAGCCGGCCCAACAGAACCACCTAAACTGAAATCGCGTGCTTTGGAATCTAGTCTAGACCTCGAGGACCTTGTGACAGAGCTCAGAAAGGATCGAAACTCGATCCGCTGAAACCGCTTCAACGCGTATCGGCCCATTGTTGCGTTGACAGCGAAGCATTCATTAACCTATCGTAGCTGAAGTCCGGCTTTACTTGCGCGGGAGATCAAGGGAAACAGCATGAAATTTGGCGCGCATTACTTGCCTACTTACGTTGCAGAGCTCGACGGCACGGTTGCTGAATTTTATCAAAAGATGTTCGCTCAGATGGAGGAGATGGATCGCCTCGGATTCGATCATATTTGGGTCACCGAGCACCACTTCGGCCACTACGGGGGCGCGATTCCTCACCCTCCCACCTTTCTATCTGCGGTAGCGCGGACGACGAAGCAGGTACGTCTTGGCGTTGCCATCAGCGTGCTCCCGCTGAACCAACCCATACAGGTGGCGGAATCCTACGCTATGGTCGATCTCGTCTCGAATGGCCGGCTGGAGTTTGGTCTCGGAAAGGGAAGCGAGCCGATCGAATACAAAAGGCTGGGTGCTCGCCCCGAAGAGGCCACGGCGCGGATGAAAGAAGGTACGGAGATCATCCGCCAGGCC
>JBOHVR010000412.1:0-3832 GCA_050735755.1 Binatia bacterium | reverse complement strand
TTGCGTCAACGCTCTTCTTCCCATGGAGGAACATTTCTCCCTTCAAGGAAGCAGCTTGCCATGGCTATTCAATGCCCGCTTTGCAAATCCGAAGCGCACCGATTGCCGCGTAAGACGATAATCGATCTCGTTCTCAGCGCTGTTTACATCTATCCTTTCCGCTGTAATTCCTGCGGCCATCGATTCAAACAAATGCAGTGGGGAATTCGCTACATCCGCCAATGACAGCGGAAGGAAAACGTCGGGGAATGCGCCTGAACGGCGGTGAGAAGCTGAGCGTCGGGGGAGACTATCCGAACCTGGTCCAGTCTCTCTTTTTCAGCAACCTCCTAATCAACAATCGTGCGCAGGTATTCTTTGACTTGCTCTCTGAGCTCGGGTCTTTTCAAGGCATAGGCGACCGTCGCGCGCACGAAACCAAGTTTGTCGCCGACGTCGTAACGATCGCCCACAAACTCATAGCCGTAGACTTCGCGCTCGCGCACCAGCTGTGCAAGACCATCGGTGAGCTGGATCTCGCCGCCGATACCAGGAGGAAGTTTCTCCAACACCCTGAAAATTTCCGGGCGCAGGACATAACGCCCGATAATCGCTAACTGTGAGGGCGCGTCTTTGGCCGCCGGCTTTTCCACCATGTCGGAGATAGAATAGACCCGCGACTCAACGGGGTGGCCCTGAATGACACCATACCGATGCACGTCTTCCAAGGGGACCTTCATGAGAGCGACAACGGATTCCTTTCGGGCCTCAAAAATCTCCAACATCTGCCCCACGCAAGGAATCGATGCGTCGATCAAATCATCGGCGAGCAAGACCGCAAACGGCTCGTTGCCTACCAGGTCCCGCGCGCAAAGCACCGCGTGTCCCAAGCCGTGCGGTCTTTTCTGCCTGACTGAAACGACCTCAATCATTTCCGCAATTCGTTTCAGCGCTTGCACGGTTGCGTTTTGGCCGCGCTCTTCCAACACCTGGTTCAGCTCCGGGGCCTCATCAAAGTGATCTTCAATCCCGTCCTTCCCGCGACCGGTCACGAAGATCACTTCTTGAATGCCTGCGTCCACAGCCTCCTGAACCACATATTGCACGGTGGGAATATCGACAATCGGCAAGAGTTCTTTCGGCACGGTCTTGGTTGCCGGCAAGAAACGGGTGCCCAGACCGGCGACGGGAATCACTGCTTTCTTGACTTTCATAGTGTAAGGCGGACGGAAAACTCGTTTTTTATAACATAACCCTAAGGCTTATGAAACTATGCTGACGAAAATCCATAGAAGCTGAAACAAAATCCGGCGAGCATGACGGGAGACAAGCCCGTCCATCCAACCGGACCTCGCCGAAAAACGCTTGACAACTACCCGCTGGTTACATAATCCGACACTCGGACGGTAGAAAATGAGAATTGCGCATGGTGATTTAATTTCGGGTATCAGCGGCGACATGTTTGTGGCGGCGTTGCTCGAAGTCGGAGTTTCGCTTTCCATCCTTGAGTCCGGGCTCAAAAAAATCCCTTCGTTAAGATTCCGTCTTCAAGTGAGTAAAAAAACCCTGCACGGTATCCGCGCTACGCGCTTCCGGGTGCTTGCGGACTCTCAGGAAGAGCAGCGCAACTGGAGAGAAATCCAATCGTTGCTTCGACGCAGCCCTCTACCTTCTGAAGTCAAAGAGCGCGGGCTGGAGATTTTTCGCCGCCTGGCCGAAGTCGAAGGAAAAATCCACGGTGTTTCCCCCGATCGGGTCCATTTTCACGAAGTCGGCGCAACCGACTCGATTGTCGATATTATGGCTGCGGCGATCGCAATTCACCATCTCAAGATAGGTTCGTTCTCGTTCTCCCGTGTCCCTTTGGGCCGGGGTTTAACGCGCAGCCATCACGGACCTTTGCCGCTGCCCGCGCCGGCAACCTTGGCCCTGCTCAAGCGTATTCCTGTTGAGCTAACCGATTTAGAGGGAGAGACCGTAACCCCCACGGGAGCGGCAATTATAGCGACCTTGGGGTCTCAGTTTGGCACCTCGCCCCCGTTAACCATCGAGCGGATCGGGTACGGGGCGGGAGACAGAGAGTTTCCGGATCGGCCCAATCTCTTCCGCGTCATCCTCGGAAACAGCGAAGATCCACGGGCGCGCGAGGCGATGGTGGTCTTGGAGACCAACATCGATGATATGAACCCGGAGATTTACGACTATGTCTTCGAGCGGCTCTTTCAGGCCGGCGCCCTCGATGTGTTTCTCGCACCCATTCAGATGAAGAAAAACCGGCCGGGCACCCTGCTCAGCATTATCGCAGCGCCATCGAGGCGGGAGAAACTTGCGGAAATTATCTTTCGCGAGACCTCCACGATCGGCATTCGTTACTATCCGGTAAGCCGGATGATCCTCAAACGGACATCCAAAACTCTGGAGACCCGGTTTGGAACAGTCAGAATCAAAATGATCGAACAACCCGATGGGACAACAAGAGCAACGCCGGAGTACGAGGACCTCAAACGGATCGCGGCGCGCAAAAAAATCCCGCTTAAAGTTCTGTATGATGAAATCGCGGGCAATTTCAAAGACCGCCCAAGGACCAAGCTTTCATGAATCCTGGTAGCGCAAAAAACTTTTTCGTGGTGAAGGACAACTTATGGAATACCTGTCGGCCACGCTCATATTATTATTAGGAGCATTTCTCATTGGGGGATTCGTACATCCCGCAGAGAAGCCGAGACGCGGCGGCCGGCTGGTTCTCGGGATGATTAGGGATATCAGCACGCTGAACCCGTTCTTGCGCACGGCCTCTACGGACCAAGCGGTGCGCAGCCTGGTTTACGAGACTCTCCTTGACTTCGATAAGAACGGCAAGCCTGTTCCATCTTTAGCGCAGGCCTGGACTGTGTCGGGGGACGGAAAGACGTACACTTTCAAGCTCCGGCGCGGTGTCCAATTCCATAATGGCAGCGAATTGACTGCGGAGGACGTCAAGTGGTGCGCGCAATATGCCATCCATCCAAAAAACGCGGCTACAGGCGTTACCTATTTAAAGAACGTTCAGGCGGTAACCGCCGGGGACAAGCTTACAGTCCAGTTCGTGCTCAAGGAACCTGAGGCGGTTTTTCTGTCTAATCTGGCGACGCTTCGTCCTTTCCCGATTGTCCCCAAGGATTCGGTTCCCGCGGCCACCGAGAATCTGCCCGGTTTCCCTCCCGGCACCGGACCCTTCGTTTTCAAAGAATGGAGAAAAGAAAAGGAATTAGTGTTGACGCGCAGCAAGAGCTACTGGCAGCGAGGCCTTCCCTATCTCGATGAAATTTCTATTAAACCCATTGGCGACCCGCAGGCGCGGTTCGCCGCCCTTCAATCGGGCGACGTGGACATGATTGAGAGATCTCCCTACGATCTCGTCAGTAAAATCATCAACGGTGAATTCCCTGACCTGCGCGCTACCGCGGGCAAATACGCCGGGCTTCGGCGGCTGGTTTTCAATTTGAGCGCTCCGCCTTTTGACAACATCAAGCTGCGCCAGGCGGTGCTTTACGCGCTGGATAAGAAAAAATATATCGCCGACGCGTTCTTCGGCCTCGGAGAGCCGGTGAACCAGCGCGCCTTCAAAGGGAACCCCTGGTATATCGAACTGCCGGAGACACAGCCCGATGCCGGCAAAGTTAAGGCGCTTCTCCAAGAGGCTGGAGTCGGACCGGATTTCACAATCGCGATCCTAACCCCCGCGGGGCAAGGCGTTGAGGATAGCGACCGCGCCGTTCAGGAGCAACTCGTGAGCGCCGGGATCAACGTGAAGCAAACGATCGTCGAATGGAATGCCTACCGCAAACGGCAAAGGAGCGGGGACTACATGTTC
>JBOHVR010000411.1:0-10564 GCA_050735755.1 Binatia bacterium | reverse complement strand
GATAAGATCTGCAACACGAATGTGCGCTCTTACCTTGGACTTCCTTATGTCGAGGTGATTCCGTTTGCCCGCGCCGTGATCGCGGCCGCCCCGGATCGCGTCATCTGGGGAACCGATTGGCCGCACTCGAATAACTTCACTCCCGGATACACTCCCAATGACGGCGATCTCCTCGATTTGTTGTTCGAATTCGCGCCCGGCGAAACTTCAAGGCGCAAGATTCTTGTCGATAACCCGGCGGCTCTCTATGGGTTTGATTAAGAGGTGGGAATTCCGCTGAAGCACCTCCGTTCACCCTCGACGAAGCGCAGGGTGAACGGAGGACTTATTTGAAATCGTTGCGCAGTTGAAGCGGCGTTAATGTTGATGACGACTTCAACCTCGTCATGTTCACAAGCTCACGCGCGCCCGTTGTGCTGTGCAAGATAGCGCCCGTTACGCAGCACCTTTCCCGGAGTGGCACCGGTAGATTCTCCGTGATCGAGCAATACTTCCCCGTTCACCACGGTATAGTGGATACCGTCTGCGAGCACGCGCATCCTCCACCCGTTATTAGGGAAGTCATGCACGACTTCCTGTTTTCGCGGGCGCACGGTGTTCGGATCGAATATGACCATGTCTGCTGCCATACCCGGTCGCAACAGGCCCCGATCATGAATGCCATAAGTCGATGCGGAGTCGAACGTAAGACGCCGGACGGCTTGCTCGAGCGACATGATTCCTTGTTCGCGCACCCAGTGCCCCAGAAGCCGCGTGCTGTAACCCACTTCTGAGTGGTACTGCACATGGGCGCCCCCGTCAGAGAGACCGACCACGGTATAAGGGCTGTTCAAAATCTCGGAGACCGCGCTGCGATCGGTATTTCTGTGGCAAAACCCAAAAACCGTGTTGAGTCCTTCCTGTACCGCTAAGTTAAGAAACGCATCCAGGGGCTCTTGGCGCCGGGTGTCAGCAATTTCCGCGATGCTCTTTCCCTTCAATTCCTGATTTTCAGGCAACGCGGGTTCATCGACCACGAGTATATCCCAGCGCTTGCCGAAGCCGTTATCGGGACGCTCAAGGTCGGCGCGTAGTTTTTCACGAATCTCGAGGTCGCTGTACATGCGCAGCTTCTCGTCGTCCGAGACCTGCATGATACTCAGCCATGCCGGCATTTCGCGGAAAAATTGCGAATTTTTCATGTTGAAAAGAACCACCGCGCTGTTCGGACTACAGAGAGGCATCGCCCGGGTTCCTTCCCGGGATCTCTCCTCCACGAGGGTCAGATGTTGTTTCCACCGGTTTGGCGCATAGAGACTATGCGTAATACTGTTATAAATGACCGGACGCCCCGAGGTCTCCGAAAGCCGGCTCATCAGTCCTTCCTTCAGTTCCGGCGCAGCCCCGCCGCCGCTCTGCATGACTCCCGTTCCTACCTCGCTAAGGACTTGGGCAAGCGCAAACATCTCTGCTTCCGGAGCAAAGGCGGCAGGAACCAGCTTCCCCCGTACATCGAAATGACTCATGTTGCGCGAAACGGATAAGCCAAGCGCTCCGGCTTCCAGCGCGTCGCGCAGCACTCCACGCATGACGTCCAGCTCGCTCTCCGTCGCCGCGCGCTCCTGGCTCGCATCCCCCATCGCATAAAGGCGCACGGCCGAGTGCCCAACGAGCGTGCCCACATTGATCCCGAGCCGCCGGCCCACCGACTCCATGTACTCGGGAAAAGTTTGCCAGTCCCAAGGCACAGCCGCTCGCAGGATATCCATCGGAATGGCTTCCACTTCAGAGAGCATTCCGGCCAACTTTTCGTGATCGTCAGGCCGGACCGGCGCCAACGCCAAGGAGCAGTTGCCGATGATAACGGTCGTCGCGCCGTGATAGCACGAGAACGTGCACAGCGGGTCCCATGTTACCTGCGCATCATAATGGCAGTGATTGTCAATAAAGCCTGGCGCAATGACATTCCCCTGAGCGTCGATAACCCGCTTGGCGGATCCGCTCAAGCGACCCAGCTCCACAATCTTGCCGCGGCTGACCGCCACATCCCCATGAAATGAGGGCATACCGGACCCATCGACGATCCGACCATTTTTCACGAGCAGATCATAGGTCATAACTGGTTTCTCCTTTGTCCAAGATTCAGCGTAGCGCATCTCAGTCCATACCACTGCTCTTCAAAGCCTGTCAACGATCCGTCTATTGATCCGTCTATTGACACGATCGCGGGACTTGGAATATCTGTCATCACGAAATAGTTAAAACCCTGTCGGGGGTGCAGGATGCAAAGCCGCCTTTCTACAAACGTAGCCGTTTTACTATTCATTCTTTGGACCGTCGTTCCCAACTCCGCTGCCCTCAGCGCCTCGTCCAGCGACCTCGTGGCAAAGGCAAAGCAGAAAGCCGAGGCCGGGGGCTACATCTTCGTCAGCAGTCGCGACGAGATCGTTGCTAAGGCCAAGAAGGAGGGGCGGCTGCGCGCCGTGACCGGCCTCAGCACCTCAGCGATCAAGCCCATGATTGAGGCCTTTAAAAGAAAGTATCCATTCCTTGACGTGCACGTCGAAGAAATTGAAGGTAGTGCGGCTTATGAGCGCTTTCTCTTGGAACTTAAGGCTGGCAGGTCCCAAGCTTGGGATTCTACCTACCTACCTTACGATAACTACAAGGCGTTTCTTCCCTACCAAATGAAATTCGACATCTTAGGAATGGCCTCGGCCGGGGTACTGAACATACATCGGAGGATGGTGGACCCGGTCAACCGCAACACTGTTTCTGCCAACACGGTGCCGCAGGTACTCGTATACAATCGAAAACTTATCTCGGAGCATAAGGTCCCAGATAAATGGGAGGATTTCCTCAAGCCGGAGTTTAAAGGTAGAAAATTCATGGCAGATATTCGGCCGAGTTCGGTTGCTGCTCTCGTGCCCGCATGGGGCTTAGAAAAGACTTTGGATTTCGCCCGTAAGCTTGCGGCCCAAGAGCCAGCGTGGATCAGAGGAGGTACAAGGGCGATTACCGCGCTTCAGGCGGGAGAGTATCCCCTCTGTCTGGCTGTCCAATTTAGTAGCATTAAGAGGCTTCAAGCAAAGGACCCCACAAGCATCGTAGGGTACAAGATCGTGGAACCGGTTCCTCTCCGGGTGGTCTCGAGAATCGATGGCGTTTTGAGCACGGCTGAGCATCCCTATGCTGCTCTACTGTGGTTAGAATTCCACGCGTCTCCCGAAGGCCAGAAAGTGTTAGAGGATCACGGCCCTTTTCAGGCGTCCGTCTTTACACCGGGCTCAGTGACCGAAAAGGAAACAAGGGGAAAGAAACTTTCAGAAGTGGATTGGGACCAGCTTGGGAAACTTGATGAATACGAGGCGAAAATCGTCGAGGCGTATGGATTTCCAAAGGCCAAGTGAATTACCTTAAATTCTTTCTTTCCAGCCACTAAGAAACGCTTCATGGCACAAATAATACAATTAGGCCTGCTGTCGCCCGGAAGGGTGGATCGACCTCATTTCGAAAGTCTGCGGCAAATGCTGCCGCCGGAGGTCTCACTTAATCACGAAGGCTTGGGCTTACTGCAGGATTCCTATGATGACTTGGCGGGGAAAACCGACGAGGTGATCGCGCGCGCCACTGACTTCGTCCGGAGAAACAAAGTACAAGGGCTCATTCTCACCGGCGGCTTCGTGACCCTGTTCAACCCCGGCCTCGAAGGCAAAGTCGCCGAAGCTGTTCGCATCCCGGTTACGGCCGCGGTTTCTTCCGTTACAGCAGCGCTCGACGCCTTATCGGCCAAGAGAGTGCTTCTGGTGACTCCGTTTACTCCCGATATGAATGCGGTCATTACGAAGCATCTTCGCAGTCTCGGCTTTACGGTCTTTGCCGGCCCGTCCTTTGATAAGAACCGCAAACCGGGTACCGGTGTGGCGATTAGTCCCGATGAACTATTTCGCAAAGTTGAAGAGAGCTTCCGGCAAAATCCCAGCGCGGAAGCCATTTATTTTCAGGGCGCTACGCTCGATCCCTTGCCGATTATTCAGCGGCTGGAGGACAGCCTGGACGTTCCGGTGATCGCGAGCAATCCCGCCATGTTTTGGAATATCCTGTCAAAGATCGGGTCGAAGTTTCCAATTAAGGGGTACGGAAAGCTGTGGTCGTCCTGGCCTAGCCTGACGGTGCGCTAATTCCTGATCGACGGCCGTCGGAGCTTCAAGGAAGTTCTATTCTGAATCCGTGGGTCGTAATTCAAAGACTGGGTAGCGAGCGGCCAGCGGCGCAAATGCTTCGGGCCTTGAACCTGCAGGGACGGGGAAATAACGCTGCACGGTGAGCTTGAACCGAAGCAGGTACGCAGCCAAAACTTCCGGCTTTTCACTGTCGGGAAGCGCTCTCAAATTAAATCGCTGCCGCTTCCTTCCCTTCTTGAGCGTAGCTTCCCCGGCAATTTCTGCGTTTCTAACCCATTGCGTGCGGCCACGACCCGCGACCAAAAACCGTTTGCCGTGAAATTCCAAGACATTGACCGGAGTGGAATAGATTCGCCCCGTTTTTCGGCCACGAATCTGAAGCAAGTAATTGTGAGAAAGGCCGAAGCCGCGATCGACTAAAAAACCAAACAACCTGTTGGAAATGCTTTCGACTCGGCTGAGCTTAATAAAGTGGGATTTCTTTGGGCTCATCTTGCATCAACACGCCGGTCAAGAAATGAACCGGATACGTGCGCTTCCTCCTTATTCTCTGCCCGGCGCTCGCTAGCGGCCAGCGCCTCTAGATCAGCATAGCACCGCCAGCGCATTACAGAAGATGGGCGTGAAGCTCGTACCTACGGCCGCGCCAGCTGCGGGCACAGTCATCGCCTGCGAGCAGAATCATAAGAGACGTCCGACCCTGCTGAGGTATCGGCCTGGGAGGAGATGCTTTAAGTCGCGTGAGGAACTACGGTTGAAGAAAGGGATGCTTGACTTGGCTTACCAGAAGAATCCGCGCCGCGGTGGTTGTTTCTCTTTGGACCGGGCGAGCCGGAGCGCGAAGTCGATCTCGCTCACTGCCTTGGGGCAATATTTCGACGCAAAGCGCATTAGGGCTTCGGCAACGTCCTCGTCGCACTGAGTTTCGTATTCCAAAGGCGATTTGTCTACATACCGACGAATCAGTTTGGCCCTCTCAAGTGCCCCATGAGCAGTTAATCCTGAGGGGATCTCCTTCAGTAGAAACTCGTGCAGCTCGGGTGGCAATTTGATCGTTACGTCCATAGAACGACACTTATCACAAATCCCACAGAAGGCAATAAGGGGGAAAACGGGCCATGCGAAGGGCTGAATCGAAGCTATCCTCTCTACCTTTTTCTTCAAGGTCACCCCATTCGTTGCCGAGAAATAGTGTAATGCGCGGCGAGGCCAAAGTTCTAATCACCAACCGGAACCTGATCGGCCAACAAGACTTCCCGTCTCTCGCGTGCCGACTTCAGAATCGCGAGGCAGACTTCGAGCGTCGCCTTGCCCCAACGCCCATCGTGGTAGACGGGACGCTCATGCACGATGGAAACTCGCTTCGCCAGATGCCGATTCTCGTCAGGCACCATCGTCCATTCCAACTCAGGCAGAGGAGGCGGAGGATTTCGGTTTCCCATGTAGACCCAAATAACGCCTGCTCGTTCCTGGCATGGATAGGATTTGTGCCGAATTTTATCCTTGAAGACAGTCTCGGGCGGCTCATTGGGCATGTCGATGCAATGGCCGTGCACGTTGTATTCCACCCATGATAAATGCACCTGAGTCCACCCTCCTCATTGCGCCCATAAAACAGAGGCGCGCCCCGGTGCGGGCAATGCTAGTGAAGGGCAGCATGTGCTCAGCGCATCGTTGTGGCAATAGCTATCGAGGCGCAAGCGTAAGCATGTTCACTAGTTAACCGCAGCGCGTTTGGTGTATAGATACTTCTTCTTATGAAATCAGGACTGATTCCCGGGATAAAAATCACGCAGACCTATGCGACGGTCTTGGAAATGCGGGCGAAACAGCTCGTGTCGGACATTTTCTCGACGCCGGCGATGATCGGTCTCATGGAAGGAACCTGCGTTCGGTTGGTGGCGCCGTACTTGGATGAAAACGAGCAGACCGTGGGCATTCACGTGGACGTGCGCCACATGGCGCCTACCAAAATCGGTCAGAGCGTAACGGTAACGGCAGAGCTTTTAGAGGTGAAGGATAACAAGCTACGCTTCGCCGTGTCCGCCATTAATGATCGCGAGATCAAGATCGGACAGGGAACCCACCGCCGGGCGTTGATCAACACGAAGCAATTTGCCGAATCGTGATTTGCCAGCTCAGGAATCTTGCGCTGCAACGCTGAGGCGCAAACGCTCTCGTTGTCTGTTCAGCGGCGCGCCGCGGGCGTAATGCGAAGAATTCGGCCATTGCGGGAGTCGGTCAGAAGGTAGAGCGAGCCATCAGAGGCTTGCCGCACGTCACGGATGCGCTCTCCGAGGTCGCCGAGATAGCGCTCTTCGCGCGCGACTTTGCCGTCCTTCATCATCAGGCGCACCAGCAGCCCGGGGTTGAGCGAGCCGATGAGGATATTGCCTTTCCAATCCGAAAAAGCGTCGCCCGTGTAAAAAACCATGCCGGAGGGCGCAATCACCGGATCCCAGTAGTAGACCGGTTGCTCCATTCCCGGCTTCGCCGTCCCTTCGCCGATTTGAAACCCCGAATAGTGGACCCCGTAGCTGATCACGGGCCAGCCATAGTTCTTGCCGGCTTCCGGATGGTTCAGCTCATCGCCGCCGCGCGCCCCGTGTTCCGCGGTCCAGAGCTGTCCTGTTTGTGGATCGAGTGCCGCAGCCTGAACGTTTCGATGCCCATACGACCAGATTTCGGGCCGCGTGTCAGCGCGGCGAAGAAACGGATTGTCTTTAGGGACAGAGCCATCCGGGTTGATGCGCACGATCTTGCCGAGCGTGACGGAAAGATCCTGGGCTCTGTCGGAGTAGCTGAACCGCTCACCTAAAGTCACAAAGAGCGTGCCGTCAGAGCGAAACACGAGTCTTGACCCCCAGTGATTCGGGCCGCTTACTTTGGGTTGCTGGCGCCAGATCACCTGCGTGTTTTCAAGCCCTTGCGCGCCGAGTCGCCCACGCGCCACGGCAGTGCCTGCGCCGCCTTCGCCGGATTCAGAGAATGATAGATAGACGAGCTGATTCTGAGCAAAGCGGGGGCTGAGCGCCACATCCAGAAGACCGCCTTGACCGCGCGCGAAAACCTGCGGCACACCGCCGAGCGGCTCGGAGACGCGGCCATCGCGATTCACGTTGCGCAGCCGCCCGGCACGTTCGGTGACGAGCATGCCCCCGCCGGGGAGGAAAGCAAGCGCCCAGGGGTGCTCGACTCCTTTGGCAACAGTCTCCACGCGCACGGCTCCTTTGACGGACGCCGGCGTCGGCGAGCGGGGCGCCTGGGCATCTGCCGGCAAGGGCAAGCAAAGCATCAACAACGCCACGGCCGAAATCCTCGCCGGCGTCCGACCGAAACTGAAGAGACAATTAAGAGGCGTGGGAAAAAGAAGGTACAATTTGAAGACGGCTAGCGTGGTGTCTCTGAAATCCGTTGAACAAGTAATGTCATTCTGAGCTAACTGGCTGTGTGAAAACTGACTGATCGCCCTTCGACGGTGCTCAGTGTGATCGGCCAAATATTGACAATCACAACCTTTGGAACCCTGCGAAATCTTCGTGAAACAGGCCCAATGTCTATTCTGAAGATGCCTCCTCGAGAAACGACGGTTGCTCGGAGACTGCTAAAGTCTGCAACTTCTCGCGCTGCTCGGGAGACAGAAGTGCTTTACCCTGCTCGCTGGTTCGGATACGCAGAAAGCGACCATCCGCTCGCATACGTTCTATCTCTTGAAGTTTCGTCTTCACCCGATCGAGATCCATAGGGTCATCCTTCAGCAACTTTTCCAGGTCGATCTCGGCGATACGAAGATCGGCCTCGGAGCGAATGGCCTCCCGCCGATAATCGTGACTTAATTGCTCCAGATCTTGAACTTGCTCAGGAGACAGCTCCAGGCGCTCGCGGTGCGCGAGCATCAGGCTAATAAGCGGTTTTTGAGTCTGTGGCTCGCCCTTCACGTCAGGCGCATGCCAGCGCGGCTCATAACGCGGCGTTATTAAATAATGCGGCCCGATAGCGCGCGAAGAAGGCTGAATCGGGATAAATCGCCGGCCAGAAAATGTGCCCTGAAAGCCAAAGGGACGAGGAAACAGGATGCCGCGATGGCCGAAGTGAAAGTGCCGTTGAAAAAGATGAGGAGAGAAATGGTGGTGTCCGCCAAAGCGGAAATGAGGCCTGTCGAATCTTTGCGCGCGACTGTGTCCGAACCTAGCGTGGATTGCACCGGAATTGCGGCTTCCCCAAGCGTGACCAAACCGGCCGGAACCTCGCGACTCACCCGCGGAGACCGGCGCGGCAGTCAAAACGAAACAAACAGCGATGACAGCGGCGACGTTAGCCATGTTCTCGTAAACGCAGCGTATAGGAAAGATATTATTTGAACGAACCCGGCTTCGCAAGAAGGCGCCGCGGGCCGCAACTTCGGTGCGCTGTTACGCAAAAGGTTCGCGCACAAAGAGGCTCTCCAGGGGGTGCCATGGCGAATCCTCCCTCGTTGTGGTCTTCTATCAGCTCCATGCTATTTTCTTTTTAATTTTCTTCTTCCTGGCGTGTAACGCTTAGAGCTGGAGGTTGTCAACCCTTCGCCAATATCCGTAAGCCTGCGGTCAGCGAGAAGAATGGCGCAAGCGCAAGCGGACAACCCGATCCGGAACCGGCTGTGGATTGACACCGCATCTGCCGATCGAATAATCTGCAACGGACTTCACGACGCGAGCGTTTTATGAGCGAATTTGTGTACCGCCAATTCCGCAAAGAGGACATGGAACTCCACTTCAATCCCGGCGCGGTCGTAACCGATCGTGAGAGGTGGACGGAAGAACGCGCGAGGAAGAGCGCTGAAGCGCGCGCGCATTTCCAATCTCGCCCCGACGTCCCGTACGGTCCAAGCCCGCGGCAAGTTCTCGACATTTTCCCTTCAGCCGCGACACCTGCGCCGGTTCAATTATTCATCCACGGCGGTTATTGGCGCAGCGGCAGCAAAGACGATTACAGTTTTCTTGCATCGGTGCTTGCTCCAGCGGGCGCAACAGCGGTGATCATGGAATACGACCTCTGCCCTTCGGTTAGCGTTGCCGATATCGTCCGGCAAACTCGCGCCGCCATCTGCTGGACTTACCGCCACATCGCCGAATACGGGGGAGATCCGGCAAAGATTTACCTATGCGGCCATTCTGCCGGGGCCCATTTGGCGGCCATGGCCTTGGCTCATGACTGGGAGAGAGATAGCCTGCCGAAACATATCATCAAAGGCGCTGTTCTGATCTCGGGCGTTTACGATCTGGAGCCTGTGCTTCATATTGGCGTAAAGGACGAGATCCGCCTGGATCCTGAAACCGCGCGCAAAAACAGTCCGGCGCTTTATCCGCCGCTTTCCACTGCTCCGCTCTTTATCGCCGTCGGAGGGGACGAGCCGGCAGGATGGCGGCAAATGTCATTGGACTTTTTTAGCCTATGTCGAGGGCGCGGCATCGATTGCCGGTACCTGGAGGTTCCCGGTGTGCACCACTTCTCGATTTCCGCGCTCCTGGGAGATCTCAGGAGCCCGCTTGGCCGCGCGATGCTTAATCAAATGAACTTATCGATTTAATTCATTGAGAACCGCGAGAGGAGGGCCAACCCCATGCCTATTGTGACGCGCAAATTAACGGAGAAGGACGATGGCCTGCCGGGATACATGGCCCACCCGGTCCGCGAGGAGCGCGGACCGGGAATACTGATTATCCATTCATCCGGCACCATTGGATACCTGAGAACCGAGGCTTACAAGTTTGCCAAACTCGGGTACTGCACCGTGATGCCGGAACTTTACAGTTTGCTAGGCTTTGCCGAACTATCCGGAACTCTGGCCGGCAAGGAGGAAGTTCAGGATGTCAAGACGGATGAGGAATTTGTGCGCGCCATCGACGTTGGCTGGCGCTACTTGACTCGCCGTCCCGATGTCGATCCGGCGCGTGTCGCCGCGATCGGTTACTGCATGGGCGGCCGCGTCGGCGTCCATTTTGTCGCTGCAACGCCCACCGTGAAAGCATTCGTCGGTTACTATCCTTCGATCAAAGAAGAACCACCCAGCAGGCTGCGCCCCCGCCATCCGTGTGAAGCGGCGCGTGAAATCAAGTGTCCCTCGATGATTCTGTACGGGGCGCGCGATCATATCAGCACGCTGCCGATCCAGCAACAAATCATGGCCGGTTTTATTGCCAATGGGCAGCCTTTGGAGTGGCATGTTTTTCCCTATGGAAGCCACGGCTTTGCGTCGCCCGAATCCGGCGGCGGTTACCAGCCGGAACTGGCAGAACGGGTCTGGCCGCTCGTGGGAGAGTTTCTTAAGCGCGAGCTTGGTTAAAGGCAACGTCTTGAGTCAGTTCCGACTTGTATTGTATAAGACTTGCGGCGCCGATCGGCACTCGGTTGAATCCTAA
>JBOHVR010000410.1:0-7712 GCA_050735755.1 Binatia bacterium | reverse complement strand
ATGAGTTCTTTGGTAGGCGCCATTTTCGGCGCCTTTTTTTTGGCCGCGGCTGTTCCGATTGTTCGCCCGCTTGTGCTCACCTTCGGCTCGCCGGAGTTCTTTATGATCGCTCTCTTGGGCGTAGGTTTTGTCGCCTCGCTCAGCGGGGGTAACTTGCTGAAGGGTCTTATCTCCGGAGGATTAGGTTTTTGTTTTGCAATGGTTGGCCTGGATCCTATATCAGGAATCCAGCGGTATACTCTTGGCCAGCTCTTCCTCTGGGACGGTATTGGCTTGGTGCCCGTGACGGTAGGGCTATTTGCCATTCCCGAGATCATCGATCTTGGGGTCCAGGGCGGCAGCATCGCGAAAGAAAACGTGGGCAAGCTCGGTGGAGTGATGGCGGGTGTTAAAGATACTTTTAAGCATGGGTGGATGGTCATTCGCTGTAGCGCAATCGGAGCTTATATCGGCGTCATCCCGGGAATGGGTGGCGGCGTATCGCAGTGGGTAGCTTATGCCCATGCCATGCAGAGCTCGCCCAACAAAGAGCGCTTCGGAAAGGGCGCTGTGGAAGGTGTATTGGGTCCCGGTGCGGCAAACAACTCCACGCTCGGAGGCGCTTTAATTCCGACAGTCGCTTTTGGAGTTCCCGGGAGTGTAAGTACAGCGATTCTATTAGGAGCGTTTATTATTCAGGGAATCGTACCCGGTCCGGATATGCTTCTTCCCCCTCCTCAAGGGAAGTTGGATATTACCTTCAGCTTTGTCTGGATCATTGTGCTCTCCAATATCATCACGGTAGCGGTCTGCTTTCTCTTTCTGAACACTTTAGCGAAAATCACCAACATTCGGGGCAGCTTGCTTATGCCTTTCATCCTTGTGCTGGTCTATTTGGGAACTTTCGCGGAGAAAAATGCTTTCCAAGACCTTTTCGTGGTTTTGGCTTTTGGTTTTCTGGGTTGGGTGATGGTGCAGTTGGATTGGCAACGGCCTCCGCTTCTTCTGGGACTTGTTCTCGGCCCGCTAATGGAGAACAGGCTATTCCTTGCCACAGACAACTATGGCATCTCCTGGCTTTGGCGCCCAGGCGTGATAATTCTTTTCCTTATAACACTCCTCGGTATTTTCTATCCCGTTCTTAAGGAGAGGTGGCAGAAACCAAAAGTGGAAAGCCATTCACCTCAGGCACCTCGACAAGAAAGAGATAGAGATCTTCTTAGATGGGCGACCGTGTTCAGCTTCTGCATCGTTGTGACCCTTGCCTGGGCTTTGTGGGAAAGCAGAAACTTCGGTTTTCGCGCGGGGCTATTTCCCTGGGCTATTGGCTCGTCGGTTCTAGTCCTGGCCGTCCTCCAGTTTGGGATGGACCTGTCAGGAAAGACAAAAATAAGCGGCTCAGAAGGAGCCATCGGTGCGGACCTGGCAAAGGACGTGGTTTATCGCCGAAGCGCCGCTATTATCGGATGGATTTTTGGCTTTTTTGTTGCCATATGGCTCCTTGGCTTCTCTCTGGCCATCCCAGTGGCGACTTTTCTCTACCTCAAAATTGCCGGACGTGAGAAGTGGCCCCTTGCTGTTGCTCTTACGCTGTTAGCGTGGGGGTTCTTTTTTGTCCTGTTTGAGCGCGCCCTGCATATCCCTTTTCCGGAAGGGCAGATTTTTGTCTGGCTCAAATAGACAAGAGATAGAGAAAAGAAAATGCAGGTCTTGTCGTCTCAAATCTCTAGCTCCGTCTCTGCTCTTTGTCTTTGATAGCCCGCCAAACCCTTTCCGGCGTGAGCGGAAGATCGTACAGTCTCACTCCGACGGTATTCGTGATAGCGTTAGCTATCGAAGAGGCAACCGGAAGGAGACCGCCTTCACCCGTTCCTTTGGCGCCGTAGGGTCCGGGGCCATTCTCATTCTCGACGAGAATGGATCGGAGCTCGCCGGGTAGGTCCCGGAACCTGGGCACCCGGTAGCCAAGAAGGTCTCCGTTCATCAGTTGGCCGTCTCGGTAGATCATTTCCTCGAGCAGGGAATGCCCCAGTGCCATGATCGCCGCCCCTTCATCTTGCCCCATGCATTGAGACGGGTGAATGGCCCGGCCGACGTCCGCGAGTGAAACATATCTTTTCAGGTCGATTTCGCCGGTCTCTACGTCTACTGCGACCTCGGCGCCGCCCCAACTAATTTCCCAAAAAGTCGTCGGCGAGCCCAGCACGCTCTTTTCGTTTTTCCGATCCCGGTAAGAACCTCTCCCAATAATCTCGCCCGCTTTAGCGCCGAAGTAATCGGCCATGATTTCCTGATAGGGGATGCCTTGTCCGCGGGCATTGTAAACCCTGCCGTTTTTCACGGTCAGGCGCTCAGCGCGGTCTTTCAGCGCGCGTGCCGCCGCGCGAACAAGCTGGCGCTTCACGTCGCGGGCTGCGCGCTGCACACAAAGACCCATCACTACCATCGAGCTACTCGCGTTGGTAGCGGGATCGTAGGGGGTCGCATCGGTGTCGAGCCGCGCGACTTTGACTTGGTTTATCGGGACATCCAACTCCTCGGCAACAACCTGGCTTAGGGCGGTGCGCGCGCCCTGACCTATCTCGACGGTTCCGGTGAGCAAAAAAATACTGGCGTCGGGTGTCATCTTGACGACTGCGGAAGAAACTTTGTAGGTCCCGCCGCCATCCTTCATGCAGCAGCTAAGTCCCTTGCCAATGTTAGCTATGCCTCTTTTCTCCTTCCAACTAATCGCTTTCGCCGCGCGCATCAGTCCCGCTTTGAGGTCGCAATCCACCGGGGTATCGCCAGGGGTATAGAGCTCGCCTTTTCGGAGCAAGTTCTTCAGGCGGAGTTCCAATGGATCCATGCGGAGTTTTTTAGCGATGATGTCCATTTGTGATTCATAAGCCCAGGTGACCTGGAGGGTGCCGAAACCGCGAAAAGCCCCGGCCGGAACCGTATGGGTGTAGACCGTGTAGGCGTTTGTTCGCACGTGTGGAATCCGATAAGGACCTAAGGCGCGATAGCCGGCTTTCTGCGTAACGCGCGGTCCGGCATCCGCGTATGCGCCGGTATCCATGTAGATCTCACATTCACGGGCCAACAGTTTGCCATCGCGCCTAACTCCTGTCTTGATGCGGAAGCGCGCCGGGTGGCGCGTAACGGTCTTAAAACTCTCGTCAGCGGAATTGATAAGCTTTACCGGCCGGCGCGCTTTCCACGACAACGCCACAGCCAGGGGCTCGGTTTTCACAGAAAGCTTGCCGCCATAACCGGCGCCCACGTAAGGAACGATGATGCGAACGCGGTTGAGCGCCACGTGGAAGATCTCTGCCAGATGCTCGCGCAACGTGAACGGATCTTGCGAGGAAGCCCAAACGGTTATTCTGTTCCCGTCAGCGTCAGCCACAACCCCATGAGGTTCCATCGAGTAATGCTGAACCCGAGGAAAGGTGAACGTGTTTTCAAAGATATGGGCCGCTTTCTTGAAACCTTTATCGACATCTCCTTTGCGGTAGGTGAAACGGTAGCAAACATTCGTTCCAGTGAATTCCTCGGCGGCGCGATAGCGGTATCCGTGCAGTTCACCGCTGCCGGAAGTGGTTGAGTGAACCAGGGGAGCTTGGGGAGCAAGCGCGTCTTCGAGCCTCGTCACGGCGGGAAGTTCTTCGTAGTCAACCTTTATCAAAGACATCGCCTCCGCGGCGGTGGCCTCATCGACTGCCGCAATGCCCGCTACCGGATCGCCCGCATACCTGACCTTATCGATGGCCACAATCGGCTGGTCCTTGTAGGCTGCGCCATAGAGACTGAATTGAGCTATATCCCGGCGCGTTACGACGGCGATGACGCCCGGCGACTGCTCCGCTTCATGAGCATCGATATTGATGATCCTTGCATGCGGCAGCGGGCTGCGCAGAACTTTGCCGTACGCCATTCCCGGAAGAACGATATCGCTCGCGTAAAGCGCCTTACCCGTTACCTTCTCGGCTGCATCGAGACGCGCCGGTGACTTGCCGACCACTTTGAAAGACGGCGAGCTCATGGATGTTGCTCGCCGTACCGTTCAGCCACCCATTGGCGCGCTTCTGCCTGGGTGCGGATCTCGCCGCTGAGTTGCGCTTCTTCGACTGCCTTAAGAATCTGCGTGAAGATAGGCCCGGGTTGGAATCCCATAGCAATCAGGTCGCGCCCCAAAAGCAGCGCTTGAGGATGGAGTTCTTCCTGCTTCAGCTCGGCAAGCTTGGCGCGGCAAAAATCGTAGTACTGCAGATCGCCATTCGAGGCCAGGGCATCGATCCGGCACAGCTCCAGGAGCTCGTCGATCTCCGGGGCGCCGAGAAATCGCTTCAAGGTGCTTAAACGCATCTTTGGCGCCTGGGTGTGGCGCAAGTGGTTTTTGACTAAGTAGGCGACCCGTTCGCATACGGCCCGGCTGCGCTTGAGGCGCTTGAGAATGTCCACGGCCATGTCCGCGCCCCTGTCGGTGTGGCCGTAAAACGTAATGCGCGTCTCGTGCCGCTCGATGCAGATGGGTTTCGCAACATCATGGAGCAGGCAGCCGTAGGCGAGGGTCTCCGTGGGGTGTTCCAGATGACCCAGCGCCGCCATCGTGTGGACAAATACATCTCCTTCAGGATGGTAGTCCGGAGTTTGCTCGACCCCTTTCATCGCTTCGACTTCAGGCACGATCGCGCCTAACAGTCGCGTGGAGTCCAGTAGTTCAAAACCCCTGCGCGCGCCGCCTTCGGTCAAAATCCGGGTAATCTCCTCGCCGATGCGCTCCCATGCTACCCGGGTGATGCTCGCATACTGCTCGCGTATCGCCTGCAGGGTGTTTGCCTCGATCGTAAAGCCGAGCGTGGCGGCAAAGCGAACGGCGCGCACCATGCGCAGGCGATCCTCTTCAAAGCGTTGGCGGGGCTCGCCGATGGCGCGAACGATGCCCTGCTGGAGGTCCTTTTGGCCTTCGACCAGGTCGATCACCGCGTCTTTCTCCGGATCGTACATCATTCCGTTGATGGTAAAGTCCCGGCGCAAAATATCCTCGCGTATATTCGAAAAGCGGACATGGCTGGGATGCCGCCCGTCGAGATAAGGGCCATCGAAACGGAAGGTGCTGACGGCGAAGCTTTCTCCTTCCAAGACCACCATGACGACGCCAAACTGCGCCCCGACCGGAATGGTGTGCGGGAAGGCTTTCTGGACTTCCTCGGGTAGCGCGGAGGTGGCGATGTCGTAATCTTGCGGCTCCCGGCCCAGGAGACTGTCGCGAACACAACCGCCCGCGAGATACGCTTCGTGGCCGTGATCGCGCAAGCACTGAATGATGAAAAGGGCTTTTTCTTTCACTGTCACGGGTAGACCCTCTGGACTCCCGACTATTTTAGTGGAGAACGGGGGCGGGAAAAAGAAGATTTGAGGCTGTAATGAGCGAAGAAACAGGAATTTCGCACAAACGGGCCGGAGCGTTGGCCGATGTGCAGACGAGTCTATTTCTTTCCTTCGCTTTTGTCCTGATCCGAAACCACGACGACAATAAGCTTTTCCGGGTTGAGATAGCGCTTGGCCACGCGCATTACGTCGGCTTTGCTGATGCGGCCGATCAGCTCGGGGTAGCGCTCGGGATAGTCTAGGCCCAGTTCGAAGAATTCAACTTGGGCCAGAAACATGGCGATGCGGCGATTGGTATCCAGCCGGAGCGGAAAGCTGCCGATGAGATAATCCTTGGCGGCCTTCAGCTCCTCATCGGTAACGCCCTTTTCCCGTATCCTTTGGATTTCCGCCTTGGCGATGCGAATTGCGTCATTGGCGGTGTCGTTTTTGGTCTGCATGACGATTTGGAAGGAGCCGGCATACTTCGCGGTATCGAATTGGCTGTGGACAGAATACGCCAGCCCGCGCTCGTTGCGAATCGACTCCATGAGGCGGGAAGAAAAACCGCCACCGCCCAGGATGTAATTCATCACCTGAATGGCGTAATAATCGGGGTGATTTCGCGGCACGCCTTCGTGACCAATCACGATGTTCGCCTGGGTGAGGCTCTTTTGCACGCGGATCATTTCGCCGGCTCCGGGCTTGGGCAGGGAAACCGGCTCTTTGATTGAAGGCCCCTTTTCCCACGGTTGTAGAGCTTTGGCGAGTCTTCTGGCCGCTTCTTGGTGCGAGATATCACCGACGACCGCCAGAATCGCACGGTTGGGCCGATAGAAGCGGTTGTGAAATTCGACCAGATCGCTTCGTTCAATCTTCTTGACCGACTCTTCTGTGCCTTCAGGAGGCCGGCCATAGGGCGACTGCGGAAAAAGCGCTTCCGAAAATTTCTTATTGGCAATTTCTCCGGGTCTTTCTGCTTTGGCTCTGATCGCGGCAATGATGGATTGCTTTTGCCGGTCGATTTCATCCGGCGGAAAAGTCGAAGCCGTAAGGACGTCAGCGAGAATATTCAGGCCTGTCGATAGATTCTTTTTGAGCAGGGTTAACGTTAACGTCGCCGTCTCTTCGTCGCAGCCGGTGTTTAAGGATGTGCCGATGAAGTCCAGGGCCTCGGCGATCTGCACTGCCGTGCGCGTGCGCGTACCGTACGTCAGCAACCGCGCGGTAAGGCAGGCGAGGCCTTCGCGCCCCGCAGGATCGTAGCGTGAACCGGCGTCGATCAAAAGCTTCAGGGTTACCATCGGAAGGGCGCGCTGCTCGGACGCAAGCAGAATGATCCCGTTGTCCATGACGGACCTTTGCGCCATGGGGCGGACTTCGGAAGATACGGAATGAGTGAGACTCATACACGACACGAACGCAAACGCCAAAAGCTTCTTCACAGAGCCTTTTCCTTGCTCGGAATTAACACTCCTATCGTACGGCGGTCCGGATCGAGATACTTTTTGGCAACCCGCAGAACGTCTGCGGCCGTGACCTTGCGGATGCCCGCGAGATAACTGTTCAAAAGCCTCCAGTCCCCGGTGATTTCAAAACGGCCGATCCGCATCGCCTGGCCGAAAACGGAGTCCTGCCCGAAAACGAACGCGGCCTCGGCTTGGTTGCGGGCTTTTTCGAGTTCCTTATCGGTCACCAATTCGGTTCGGACGCGCTCAAGGTGAGCGTGGATGGCGCGCCTGACTTCGCCAACGTCTTTGTCAGGCATCACTTGCGCGCTGATGGAAATAACCGTGGGGTCGATTGAGAGGCCTTCATAATCGGCGCTGACGCTGGTGGCGATGCGCTTGCGATAAACAAGATCCTGGTGCAAGCGCGAGCTGCGACCGGCGGAAAGAATCGTGGTCAGAACATCGAGGGCATAGCTGTCCGAGTCCTTCAGGTTGGGCGCGTGATAGTACATCAGGAGGAACGGCAACTCCGCCTCTTTTTTTAAAGTGACACGCCGTTCGCCGTTTTGCGCCCGTTCTTCAAGCGTGACCTTCGGGGTCTCCGGCCCGCGCGGGATTTTCCCGAAGGCGGTGCGAATCTTCGCCAACATGTCAGGAGTGGAGAAGTCTCCCACGGCCACCAAAAACGCGTTATTGGGTGAATAATAAGTGCGGTAGTACTTGCGCAAGTCGTGGCGCGTTAGAGCTTCAATATCACTCATCCAGCCGATGACGGGACGGCGGTACGGATGGATGAGATAGGCGGCAGCGGAGGTGACCTCAGCCAACGCCGACGTCGGATTGTCTTCCGTTCGTAACCTGCGCTCCTCCATGACGACTTTCTTCTCGGCTTCAAAAGAGTTGCCGTCGAGGAGCGCGTTGACCATC
>JBOHVR010000409.1:0-4838 GCA_050735755.1 Binatia bacterium | reverse complement strand
GCGTTACAGCGTCCCCACGATCCAGCATGCGGCGATGGAGCCCCACTCGGCCCACGCTCAGGTCGATCGCGAAAGTGGGCGTCTTACGATTTGGGTAGCCAACGACGCTCCTTTTCGCGCGCTGCACGAGATCTCAGAAGCGTTGGATCTTCCCAAAGAGAAAATCCGCTTGATCAACCCTTTGCAGGGCGGAGGGTTCGGATCCAAGGGCGGCCTCAAGGTTGAGGCGATTGCGATCGCGCTTGCCTATCACACCGGGGGCAAACCGGTGCGGGTCAAGTTTAACCGCGAAGAGAGTTTCATCTCGACGATTACACGCCACGAGGCCGTCGCGTATATCAAGAGCGGAGTAAAGAAAGACGGTACGTTATTGGCGCGCCAGATAACGATGTTCTGGGGCGCCGGCGCCTATGCCGAAAAAAGCCCCACCGTTTGCATCCGCGGCAGTATGCCGGCGCCCGGACCCTACCGCATCCCGCATGTCAAAGTCGACGGTTACGCGGTTTACACGAATAAGCCGGTTTCGGGGGCGTTCCGCGGCTACGGCATCCCCCAGGGCGCCTGGGCATGCGAGCAACATATGGACGGGCTTGCGTTGCGCCTGCGGATGGACGCGCGCGATCTGCGCCTGAAAAATATTTTCGTCGATGGCGACCTGTCTTATTGGGGAGAACAGCTCCACAGCGTCGGTTTAAAGGAGACTTTGATCAAGGCCACCGACGCGATCGAATGGGGCAAACCAAGGCCGCGGGGAGTCGGCCGCGGCTTCGCGTGCATCTCGAAGCCCACGCGCACTCCAACGACATCGAGCGCCGCCGTGCTGGTCGACACCAAGGGAGAAGTGACAGTCTTGGCGGGAACCGTTGAAATCGGCCAGGGATGCAGCACGATCCTCTCACAGATCGCGGCTGAAGAACTGAAGGTTCCGATCGAGAAAACCCGCATGCATCCTCTCGATACGGACGTGATCCCTTTTGATGCCTCGACGACCTCGAGCCGGAGTACCTATCATATGGGAAACGCCGTTCGGCTCGCCGCCGTCAAGGCGCGCGCGCAGCTTGCGGAAATGGCCCTGCCCACGCTCGAAGCCCGAGAAGGAGAGATCGAATTTTCCGACGGCAAGCTTTATCTCAAAGACCAACCGGAAATGGCGCTGCCCCTGGGCCAGATCGTGCGCCGCAAGTTGGGAGCCGAAGGAGTGCTGCGCGCGGATGCCTCGTATACCTACGAAATCGGCAAAGACCTGGACCTGGAAACCGGTCACAGCGATCATGCTTCGGCCTTTTATATGTATGCCACCCAGGCCGCGGAGGTGCTGGTGGACGAGGAAACGGGTAAGGTGAAGCTTTTGCGCATGGCGGCCGCGCATGACGTTGGCAAAGCGATCAATCCCCTCAACTGCGCAGCGCAGATTGAAGGCGGCCTTGCCATGGGAATCGGTGCCGCCTTGCATGAAGAGCTGGTCATCGACGAGAAAGGCAAGGTCCGCAATCCCTCCTTTCTGGACTACCACCTGGTGACGTCGCTCGACCTGCCTAAAATGATCCCGATCATCGTGGAGTGTCCTGAACCGGAAGGCCCCTACGGCGCCAAAGGGCTGGGAGAGCCGGGCCTCGCGCCGACGCCCGCCGCAATCGGCAACGCAGTGGCCGATGCCATTGGCACCAGAATCCACGAGCTGCCCCTGACGCCGGAGCGCGTGTACTGGGCGATCCAGCGCAAAAGGACAAAAAGCGCCGCCTGATCGCCTCGTGCAATCTTCTTTTTTTTCGTTTAATATCGCGGCCGGAACGAAGAAGACCGGCTCGTTTCTTTATTCTGTCACAGAAGTCTCGGAGGTTAAGGTGAATCTGAAGCGCAAGGCTCGCTACAGCGGGATCGTTGCCGGTTCCATCGTCGCGGCGCTCGCCCATATGCCGCCAACCGTTTTCGGCGCAGACCCATCAGTAAGAGCCGCGGCCCGTTCGATCCAGAGTGTCCCCGGCATGCCGCCGGTCCTCGATCCTAACAATCTTTACAGTGAAACGCGTTCGGACAAACTAGGCCCTGCGGTCGTGAAACATCTCACGCGAGTCTATGTCCCCAATCGCAGCTCCAACGATGTCGCCGTCATCGATCCCGCTACTTTCAAGGTCATTGACCGCTTTCCCGTAGGCGTCCACCCACAGCACGTGGTCCCATCATGGGACCTCAAAACCCTTTGGGTTAACAACAACGCCGAGGGTAGAACCGACGGCAGCGTTACGCCCATCGACCCCAGGACCGGAAAGCCTGGGAAATCCATTCCGGTCGATGATCCTTACAACATGTACTTTACGCCGGACGGCACCGCCGCGATTATTGTCGCCGAGGCGCGCAAGCGGCTCGATTTTCGCGACCCTCAGACAATGACGATGAAATATTCGATCGAAACGCCAAGCTGCGCCGGCATCAACCACGCGGATTTTTCGATCGACGGCCGCTACGCCGTTTTCACCTGCGAATACGCGGGCACTCTGGCGAAAATCGATTTGGTACAGCGCAAGGTCATAGGATATCTCAAGTTATCGAAGGGCGGCATGCCCCAGGACGTCCGGATTTCACCGGACGGCAAGGGTTTCTATATTGCCGACATGAAAGCCAAGGGGATTTTTATCATCGACGGCGACAACTTCGTTGAAACCGGCTATATCGAAACCGGAATCGGCGCGCATGGGCTCTACCCGAGCCGTGATGGGACGCAACTCTACGTTGCCAACCGCGGCGTTGCCCGCGTTTACGGCCCGCCGCGCGGCAAGGGAAGCGTTTCCGTCATCGATTTCGCGACCCGCAAGGTGACGGCGAACTGGCCGATTCCAGGCGGCGGCAGTCCGGACATGGGGAACGTGAGCATCGACGGCAAGCTCCTGTGGCTTTCCGGCCGGTATGACGACGCCGTTTACGTGATCGACACCGCCGCAGGAACCGTCAAGATCATCGCGGTCAAAAAAGAGCCGCACGGCCTTACGGTCTGGCCGCAGCCGGGCCGCTATTCGCTCGGCCATACCGGGAACCTGCGCTAACTAAATCTCGGCTCGCGCTAGTCTTTTGGGCGACCACAGGGGGGTCGCCCTACGAATTTTCACGAACTGAGCCACGACCCAAAAAACACCCCTTACCAATACCGGCTGAAAATCTTTCCGATCGCCCACCGGCACTGGCTTCAACTGAGCCAATTGTGATAAAGCCGCATCGATGAGAAAAATTCCTACTCATCGACGCCGCCCGCGCGTGAAGCGGCCGGGACGGGCGAGTTCATCGTGAGACCTTACTAATGAATTCCCCGATGAGTCCAACTCCTTTTGCAGAGAGTCATGACGCCGCAGAAAAGAGTTTCGTCGCGCAGTTAAAGGAATACTGGTATATCGCGGCATGCGCATCGGAGCTCCGGATGCGGCCTCTATCCAGAACGATTCTCGGCGTTCCGCTGGTGTTATTTCGCCAGGGTGATGGTAGCGCGGCGGCGCTCCTCGACCGTTGCGCTCACCGCAACATGGCGCTTTCGCTCGGTCGCGTGCGCCGGGGGACCATCGAATGTCCGTATCATGGCTGGCGTTATCGCGGCGATGGCAAGTGTGTTGAGGTGCCATCTTTAATTGATGGCGCTGCACCGCTAGATAAAATAAAAGTAGAGCCCTTTACCGCAACCGAAAAAGACGGTTTTATTTGGGTCTACATGGGTTCGAAGTTTCCACGCGAAGGCCCCCGGTCGTTTGCCCACTACGGCGAGCGCGGATGGACAACCTTTACGATGAAGACCCGGTTCATGGCGAATGCCCTGGCGTGCCTGGAAAACTTCCTGGACTGTCCTCATACCGTCTACGTCCATACGAGTTGGTTTCGCAGCCGTGAGACGCAAGAGGCTCGCGCCCGGGTGGTGAGGCGCCCCGATGGAGTCGAGGTAGAATTTTTCGACGAGCGGGAAGCAAACAGCGTGGTCTCGTGGCTGCTGTTTCCGTCCGGAAAAAAAATGACCCACACCGATCGCTTTCTGATGCCCACAACGAGTCGCGTCGACTACGCATTCGGACCCGACCGGCATTTCATCATTACTTCCCAATGCACGCCGGTGTCCGAATCCGAGACTGAAGTTTACACCGTGATGACTTTTCGCTTTGGCCGAGTGGGTCCTCTCGTCAGGCTTTTCTACGCGCCGCTTGCCCGCCTGATCATTCAGCAAGACGTAAGAATTTTGCAGGCCCAGTCGGAGCAGTTAAAAAAGTTCGGCGCGGCGCGGTTTACCTCCGTGAAAAGCGACTTGGTCGGCCCCCATATCCGCGACTTGTGGCGGCGCGCGGCCGCCGACGAGAGCGAGACGGTCGCAGCCGCGGCCGGGGCTCAGGAAAGCGAGACCGAAGTGATCCTTCGGTTCTGACGGAAACGGCAATCCATGAACATCGCGATGCCCGTCCAGAGAAGAAGCGTTGTCTTTCCAGGGGCGATTCTCGCCCTGACGTTGATCTCGCTCTGGTTTTACTACCGGCAAAACTTTGCCGGTCAGATCGGCGGGGCAATGTCCCTGGCCAAGCTTCTGTGGCTCGATTACACGTTGCTGGCCTGGTTTGTCGTTCCCTTCTTTCTGTGGCGCTCGCCCCTTATCGAATTTCCGTTGAGGACAATTTACGGCGCCCACCTGCTGAATTTCGCGACTCGTGGCGCCGTGGAATTGTGGATGCTTTACATTACCATCTCCTGGCTACCCCCGTACGGCATTACCCACGATCTGTTCTCCATCGGTCTCATCACCGGTCTGTTATGGCGCCGGCGCAAGAGACTCGGCGCGGCCTATGGCACGTACCATTCGGCCGCCTACCGCTTTC
>JBOHVR010000408.1:0-6551 GCA_050735755.1 Binatia bacterium | reverse complement strand
ACCAAGAGCTTGAGAGGGGAGACTCGGGAATCTGTTCCCTTGCCAGCGTTCAATCATCGTTCGTCATGTATCCCATCTATGTTTTTGGCAGCGACGAGCAAAAGCGCCGGTGGTTGCCGCGTTTGGCTAAAGGGGAGGCGGTTGGCTGCTTTGCGTTAACCGAGGCCGGCGTAGGCTCCGACGCCGCCAACATGAAAACTGAGGCGGTTAAAGACGGTGATTCCTATGTACTGACCGGTTCCAAGGCTTGGATCAGTTATGGTTCTCCAGCCGATGTAGCCGTGGTGTGGGCGAAGGTAAGAGAGATAGGGCAAGCGGGCCTTATTCGCGGCTTCCTGGTTGAGAGAGGAACTCCTGGATTCCAGGCGCGTGACATCAAGAACACGTTCTCGTTCAGGACCTCGATCGTCAGTGAGTTAGTCTTCGACAACTGTCGTGTTCCCGCAAATAGTCTTCTCCCTGGCAGTTCCGGTGTCAAGTCGCCGCTGATGTGCATTAGCGAAGGCCGCTACTCGGTAGCGTGGGCGGCCATCGGCGCGGCTGAGGCTGCTATCACATAGCTCTTAACTATGCGATGGAGCGGGTCGTGTTTTCAAAGCCTATCGGCCAGCATCAACTGGTGCAGAAGAAATTGGTCGCCATGTTGACGGAGATTTCCAAGGCGCAGTTGCTCTGTCTTCACCTGGGCCGGCTGAAAGAAAGCGGCAAGCTTCGCCCCGAGCAGAGCAGCATGGCCAAGATGAACAATGCGGCTGCGGCGCTAAAGATCGCGCGGATGGCTAGAGACATTTTAGGGGCGAACGGGATCACCGACGAGTATCATGTCATCCGACACATGCTTAACCTGGAGACGGTCAATACCTATGAAGGCACGGAGGATATCAATCGTTTGATCGTCGGGAAAGATGTTACAGGCCTGGCAGCGTTCGAGTAACGATGCGCAGGAAGAACGCGCCTCTCCAGAAAAGGACTTTATGACCGATGAGATAAAACAGGTGGGGGTGATAGGACTGGGGGTTATGGGGTTCGATATCGCTTTTCTCTATGCGATGAAAGGCTACCCGACGTTGACCTATGATGCCTCAGCTCTCCCTATGGCATCCATGACCGAACGCAGGGAGCAGACCATTGAGAGGCTGAAGAGAAGAAACCGAATCTCCGATAAAGAAATAGAAAACGTTCGTAATAGGCTCGTGGCCGCTTCGGGGCTGAAAGGCCTCGCAAAAGCGGACCTAGTTACAGAGGCCGTTTCCGAAGCCGCAAAAACAAAGCTAGCCGTGTACGATGCTCTAAGGCAGGCCGGATTCGCAGGCATCCTCACCACCAATACCTCCTCGCTAACCCGAGCAAGTTTGCTGGCGGCGGGGGCTTATGAGGCGAAAAAATTCGCCAGCACCCATTTCTTCAATCCGGTCCTCTATACACAGATGATCGAGGTCGTCAGAGGCGACATGGAAGAGAGCGTGTTTCACGTGACCCTCTCGTTCCTGAAGAGCTTGGGGCGCAATCCCGTTGAGACGAAAGATATCTCCGGCTACGTCTCCAACAGCATTCTCATGTACTACGCTGTAATGGCCCTTCACCTGTTACAGTGTGGAGCGCGCATTGAAGACGTTGATCAGGCAGCCAAAGAGCTGCGCCTGCTCCCCCCATTCATAAGCTTCGACAGCTGGAAACCTTCGATCGTCGAAGACGTGACCCGGGTGATGTTCGATCTCAGAGGCGACCAATTTTTGCGTTCGTCGAAGCTCCTAACCGAGTTGGCGCAGAGCAACCCCAAGTTTTATCTCGAGCAGATCCCCAATCCCGCAGTCTACGGAAAGATCGGTGATCGCCCCCAGAAGCCGGACGTGGCCGTCATCAAGCGGGCTTTGAAGGCATCGATCCAGGTGGCTGCGGCGAGAGTGGTGGAATTGGGGGAAGATCCAGCCAAAGTCGATTGGATCGCAACGGAAGGAATAAAGATCCCGCAGGCACCTTTGAAAGAAATCGACGCCACAGGGGCGAAAACCGTGCTCGAAGAGCTGGAAAAGATCGAGCAGGAGATGCCGGACTGTCCATTGATGCCCCCTCAGCTTCTCGCTGCGATGGTCCGCGAAGGACAGACTTTTTACCAGAACGACGATTTGAATCCGTGGCTGCTTTCGGTCGCGAAACGGAAGAGGTCTAATGGGAGCCATTGACGTTCATGTTCATCCGAGCACGCGCGGGCTGGACCGCGACGCCTGCGATTATTTCAAAAGAGACCTCAACGAAGTGCCGGCTACCGAGGAAGCCTTTGCCGCACTCTTTACCCGCCATGATGTCAAAGCGCTGCTCATTGGTTGGCACCCCTCCACCGTCAAGGGAGGAACCCGCAACACCAACGAGTACGTCATCGACCTCGTCACCCGGTATCCGGACGCCTTTAGGGGAGTCCTCGCTGCGCTCGACATGAATGGTGCAAATTTGGACGAGGTCGCCAGGTACGCCGAGGATCTGCTGAAGAATCCGACAGTCAAAGGATTCAAGTTTCATCCTCCCGATCAAAACTTTTATCCCAACGACAGGAAGTATTACGGGTTGTGGGAATTATTGCAGGCCGGCAACAAGCCGGTGATGTTCCATACCGGATTTACGGTCTTGGGCGCAAACCAAGACGGAGGCAAGGGGATTGGTCTTGATTGCGGCCGGCCGATCCATCTCGATACGCTAGGCAGAGACTTTCCAAGAATGAAAATTATCGCCGCCCACCCGGGCTGGCCCTGGCAAGAGGAGCTCATCGGCGTGCTGACTCACAAGAAAAACGTCTACGTAGACACTTCCGGCTATTTGGCGGAGCAGTTGCCGGAGCTTTTTCAGAGAGCCATTCGGGGCCGGCTCCAGGACAAGGCGCTTTTTGGCACTGATTTTCCGTACGTAGACCTGGAGAAGGCGCTGCTGAGCCTCGAAAAGCTTGGGCTCAGCGATACCGTCAAGGAAAAAATCCTTCTTTCCAACGCGCGTGCTCTGTTCGGACTCTGACGCGGAGGAGATATAAAAGTGAAACGCATTTTCTGGTTCCATCTGACCTGGTCGCTTTGGTTCGCCGCTCCAGGTCTCGCTGGATCCTACATAGAAGGCACGCGCCGTCTCTTGACCGATCGCGAGTTGGGCATTCGCGCGCTGCGGAAATATGGCGGCGTCAGTGACCGCGACATGCTGGCAACCACCTACGATCTCTTCACGTCGCGCTATATCAAAAAAATTCCCAAGATTAACGCCAAGGGCGTCGCAAACTCGTTCAGCCTCATCGCCGAGAGCAACGCGAAGGCGAAAAGCCGCAAAGCCGAGGAGTTCATGGATTCAAGTTTCATGGATGAATTGGAAGCGACCGGTTTTATCAAGTCGGTGTGGAAATGAGAATGTCGTTCAATTTGATTTTGATAACCCATCAACGCAGGGGCAGGCCCCCGCGCCTGTCTTTCTTTCGGGCGACCCCAGACGCGGCGTCGGACGGCAAAGCCGAACGCCTGGAATGCATCCGAAAAGCCCAAGAACAGGTGAACGCCGAGCTGGAAAACAGAGTGAAGCAAGGCTGGGACTCAACGCCGATCAATGCGGCGCGCCTGGCTCGTACCATGGACCGGTTGCTGGAGAAGGACGCTCTGATCGTCAATGAAAGCCCGACAAGCAAAGATATTCTGATGGCCAATTTCCAGTTCTCGAGTGCACGATCCTATTTTTCGAATTCGTCCGGAGGATTTTCTCGGTTGGGGCTTGGGCGCGGCGATCGGCGCCAAGCTCGCGTCTCCCAAACGTCGTGTGGTTGCGTGCCTCGGCGACGGCAGTTGCATGTTCGGCATCCAGGGTCTTTGGACCTTGGCGAAGTATCGAGTGCCCCTTGTCCTGATCGTTGTTAACAACCGCGCCTATATGGCGGTGAAAAACCAGTTTCGCGGCTCTGAGGAAAGAATCAAATCGCCGCAGAAATGGGCGCCGAGATTACCGGGCCAGATATCAACTTTGCCAGGCTGGCGGACACCTTCGGCATCTTCGGCCAGCGCGTCGAGCATCCTGACGCCATCGAGCCGGCGCTCAAGCGGGCTTTGGAGCAAAATGGGCCGGCGCTCGTCGATGTGGTTATCAGCCAAAATACCAGAAAGGATTAGTAGCTTGGCGCAAAATCTCCGTTCACCTTCGACAAGGCTCAGGGCGAACGGGGAAGGATGAGCTCAACAACAATAAATCACCAAATCTCCGTTCGTGCTGAGCCTGTCGAAGCACGGCAACCGTTAGAGGAGGAGCACAATATGGCAGACCAAGCCAAAGAAACATTCGAGAAAGCGTCGCTGGGCGCGGAGAATAAAGCTTACAACATCATCGCTAAATTGGATCCGGAATATTTCGAGAAACTCAAAGGCATCTACGTGGACGGGACCTTCGGACGCGAAGGCGCGCTGCCGCGAAAAACAAAAGAGCTTATCATGGTCGGCATCACGTGCGCGCTCAATCGCCCGCGCGGCGTGCGACTTCACAGCGAGCGCGCGTTGACGTTGGGCGCGAGTCAAAGAGAAGTTCTCGAGGCGATCGAGGTCGCGGCAATTCCCGGCGGCATGCCGGGCCTGTGGCTAGGAGTGGAAACGCTCGAGGAAGTCCTAAAATCGCGCGCCCAAGAGTTCAAGTGATTCTCGGAAGGAGTTCTTGGTAATTGATTTGTAAATGTATGCTCGCTTTACCTCGTAGTCATCCTGAGCAAAGCGAAGGATCTCGACCGAGATTCACTGCGAGATTCTTCGGCCTTCAGCCTCAGAATGACACGAGTCACGCAGGCTTACTGAGTTTGTCTAAAAATGACTGATAAGAATGACGGGCCCCTCGACGGCGTCCGCGTTCTCGATTTGACGCGCGTCCTGGCCGGTCCTTACTGCACGATGTTTCTCGGCGACCTCGGCGCTGAGGTAGTTAAAGTAGAACAGCCGGGATCCGGGGATGACACCCGCGGCTGGGGTCCTCCCTTCGCGGGCGACGAGAGCGCCTACTTTCTCTGCGTTAACCGCAACAAGAAAAGTGTCACTGTCGATCTCAAAACTGACGAAGGTGTCGATTTGGTTCGCCGTTTGGCCGCATCCGCCGATGTGCTGATCGAAAATTTTCGCCCCGGAACAATGAAGCGGCTAGGGCTAGGTGACAAAAATTTACGCTCTCTCAATCCCAAACTAATCTATGCTTCGCTCTCCGGGTTCGGTGCAGATGGTCCCATGAACGGGGTTCCAGGATACGATCTCATCGTTCAGGCTTGGGGCGGATTGATGAGCATCACGGGGACGCCGGACGGCGAGCCCACCAAAGTGGGAGTCGCGATCATCGACATCGTGGCCGGCCTGATGCTGGGAAAATCGATTGTCGCGGCGCTGTACGCGCGCGAGAAACTTGGCGTGGGTCAGAAAATCGACACGTCATTGTTGGAGGCCGAGGTAGCCTGCTTGATCAACGTTGGCAGTAATTATCTTGTTGACGGCAAAATTCCCGGGCGCTGGGGCAACGCTCACCCGAGTATCGTGCCGTATCAGAGTTTCCCAACCTCCGACGGCCATCTTGTTCTCGGTGTCGCCAGCGAAGGAATCTGGCGCCGGTTTTGTGACGTTATCGGCAGGGTTGAGCTAGCTGAAGATCCGCGGTTCGCCAAGAATTCAGACCGGGTCGAAAACAGAGAAGCCCTGATCGCCATCCTCTGTGAGATTTTTCTCAGGCGCCGCACCGACGAGTGGATCGGTGTGTTGAATGACGCGAGTGTTCCCTGCGGTCCGGTTCAAAGCATCGATCAGGTTTTCAGCGCGCCTCAGGTCATTCAACGGAAAATGCTGGTTGAGGTTGAGCATCCCACGGCCGGGGCCGTCCGCATGGCCGGGATTCCGGTCAAATTTTCGACCACCCCGGCGTCGATTCGGCTTCCGCCGCCACTTCTCGGGCAGCACACGGAAGAAGTTTTGTCGTCGTGGTTGAAAATGGCAAAGGAAGAAATCGCGGAGCTAAAAGGGAAGGGTGTGGTATGAAAGGTCTCACCTTCGAAGGTTTCCATCCAGGCGATCGCTTTGTGACTGGCCGGCGTACGATGACTGAGCATGACGTCATGCAGTTTGTCGGCCTCATCGGCCTAACTGAACCGCTGTTTCTCGACATGGAGTACATTCGTAGCGAGAGCCTGTACGGCGAGCGTATCGCGCCGGGGAGCCTGACCTTCGGCATGGCCGAGGGACTGACGGTGCAGACGGGGATCATTCACGGAACCGGGTTGGCCTTTCTGGGCCTCGACCGAATGCGGCTCATGGGGCCCGTCAAGTTGGGGGATACGATTCAAGTCGAAATTGAAGTTCTCGAAACCAAAGAAGTCCCGGCGCGCGGCGGCGGCATCGTTCGTTATCGGCACTGGGTCAAAAATCAGCGCGGCGAAACCGTCATGGAGTATGACGTGAACCGCCTGATCCGCGGCGCCCATAAGAAAGCGGTCGAAGATGGAGGATAGAAGATGGAGGATGGAGGATCCCCTCCCAGCAAGGACCGGTGAGCCTAAATTCGGCATGCTCCCTCGC
>JBOHVR010000407.1:0-11826 GCA_050735755.1 Binatia bacterium | reverse complement strand
TTCGAGTTCCGTCTCCACCTTGCCATTTGTTACCTTGACCGATCGCACGCGAACCTGGCGACGAAAATCGACCTCGTTCCTCCGATAAATATCAGCCAACAGCTCGCCGATGTCAGGATCTTCGTTTCCCAACAACCGCTCCGCTCTATCCAATAGCCAGACCTTCACTCCCAGAACGGAGAAAATAGAAGAAAACTCGCAGCCCAGGACGCCTGCCCCTATCACAACCAAAGAATCGAAACGCTCCCGTATGTCCACGATATCGTCGCTGGTCATGATCATCGCGCCGTCTACCTTCACTCCTTCGATCAGCCGCGGCCTTGAGCCTGTGGCAATGATGATGGAATCGGCCTCAACGCGCTGTCCATCGACGTCGATCGAGTGAGGATCCGTAAAAGCTCCGAAGCCGGGCACAAATCGTACTTTTTTCAGACCCATATACTTTAGGTACATCCGGGTCAGATCCGTCACTCCCGCCTCCACGCGGGAGTGAATCTTATCGAATAGCGCTTCGTGAGCCTCGGGGATACAGACCCAACCCAACCGCTCCGCGGTGATCCAATCTTTTGCAGCTTCCCAGAGAGCCTTCGACTTGTAAGCTCCGTGAAGCCCATAACCCAGAAAACTGCCGCCATCGATCAGAACAACGTCTAATCCTCGTGTCGCACCCGACAAAGCTGCAGCCATGCCTCCCGGCCCGCCGCCGAGAATCGCCAAATCACATCGCGCCATGACAATAATGTTAGCACTTTTAGGGGAGCGCCCCTACTTCGCAGCTTTGGCGCGTTTGGCAGCGCGGCGCGCGGGCTCAAGCAACGGTCATCAATGCCCAAGGACTTCGAGGCAATGATCGAGGCAACTGAATCCTTTTCGTCCCAATATAAGAAATGCTCAGGAGGAATTGTGGCGCGGCTGGGACGCTTTGCTGTGCGCGAATTCCGTCTTGTGTCCACGCGCGTATCCTTTCGCTTGCAGAGGTGATAGAGTTAATTTGATGGCATTTCGCTTGCCTCAGCTTATGTTGCAAATAAACAGAGTACGACGCGAGGAGAACCAAAGATGCCCGTCACCGCTACCGATGCTGTCAAAATTATTTTTGCTATTTTGCTCCCTCCCGTGGGTGTGTTTCTCGAGGTTGGTCTAAGCGGCCATTTTTGGCTCAATATCTTGCTCACGATCTTGGGCTATGTGCCCGGCGTCGTCCATGCTTTTTATGTCATTCTGAAGCATTGAAAAGCGATGAATGACTACCTCGCTTGCACAGCCTTCGCATGAACGCGGAAAGCCTTGAACTGCGCCTTGGGCCCGGTCTTAGGCCAAGGAAACTTATGGACGGTAGCGCATACTGAGGTAATTTTTCCTGATCGCCCAAACGAGGGTCTAATACTTATGAAGCGTTTGGTCTTGCTTCGTCGGAAAAGGGCGGCGATGATGTGGGCGCGAATCGTTGAAAGTGATGCTGGGATGCTGGCTCGCCGTGAGCGCGTTCATCTTCCGCCATCCTGCGGACGAGAGGGCGTGGTGGACGAATGATCTGGTCTCAGCTTTCCTTTCATGGTTGTTACTCTCGCGCTGCTTTCGTTCTGGAACCTCACCGGCCGTGCCCACTTAATTATTATCGCACCAGCGCTCTGGCTAATCGGTTTCGCTTACCTGGCCGCCACTTATCCCACGCCCCCCCCCGCTTTGCAGAACGACCTCATGGTCGGCTTGCTGCTCTTGATGTTCGCGATCATCCCAAACGAAGCCTGTCTACCACCGCAGAAGTGGAGAGACTTTTTACAAGCAAGCGATTGCCGGCGATAGCTCCCTGTGAGAGGCTGGCTGGACAGGGCGCAATGGCTAAACGGAAAAAGTGGGTTCGAAACGTAAAGACGGTTTCCACCGCTCCTCCCAAAGACCTATTCATGAAGGACGCGCAAACAATTGCCAGGACGATGGCAAAAAGGAGCGTGAGTCCTAAAGGCATCGGTTCCGGCATTCGTATGATTCAATACTTCATCAACCGCGGCGGCAAGAATTTATCTATGACACGAAAACGCGAGTTGGACAGAGCGAAGAGGATTCTTCAAAGGAGAATGAAAAAGAAGAAAAAATGAATTAGCGGCTTCCATTGACAGTCCGGGCGTTCAAGTGGCGCAGCGGGTTTCCACATCCGGCCCGTAAAAGGCTGGGAGCCGCTACCGTGCAGGCGGGGCAGTTAGCTTTTCCCTTTCAACGCATTTTTGGAGCTCGCTTTTCGGCCTACAGGATCTCTCATGGCAGTTTTCCGGTGGACGAAGATCTTCAGATTCAGTCTTTTTGTGGCCGTCAGATACCGAGTTTCGGCCTAAGACTTTAGCGTTTCGGCTGAGCCGGCTCGGATACTTCTTTGATTGTTTTGCTTACAATCTGTTCTTCACCGGACTGGACTGCCAGGTCACCGAGCGAGACAATGCCCACAAGGCTTCTTTCCCGATTTAGAATTGGCAGACGCCGGATTTGTTTTTCCTGCATCAGCTTTGCCGCCTCCGACACATCTTGATCTTCAAAACAGTAAACGATCCCCGGTGTCATTACCTCGCGTACTTGAGTCTTGGTGGGATCACGTCCCTGCGCAGTGGCCCGAATCGTAATATCGCGGTCTGTGAGCATCCCCACCAGACGGTCGCCGTCCCTAATTGGCAGCATGCCCACATTAAGCTGCTGCATTTTTACGGCCGCATCCTTCAATAGAAAATCAGACGGAACCACCTCAGCATCTCGCGTCATGACTTCTGCAACTCTCATAAAACCTCCTTGTTAACGTATACCCGGTTGGCGCCAAAAATTTACTCACTCTGATGCCGTACCCTGTTTCTGACGCAACGCATGTGCCAACAATGAATCAAGTCGCGTTTGCGCCGGCCAAAACATTCAGTGTTGAGCTTTGCCGTAGTCCGTCTGGTTTTTGTCCTTCGAGTAACGGACGAAAACCCGAAGCACACCCCCCTGCCAAGAGTTTAAGGCGTCTCACTTCTGGAAATGAAGCCAGCGCTGTTTTTCATTTCTCGGACAGATCTTGGCAGAAGATCGAACTTCTTCCGGTTAATATCAACATTGAGATAATCCAAAATCATCGCGTGAATATTATCGGCCGCTCGCGCTAGCTCTCCAGGACCGTCATCCACGCGCGGGCACCCGCTCCTTCTTTTCTTTTGGGCCGAGCTGGTTCTCTTGATGGACTTTCCCTTGCCGCTTTCGCTTCGGGCGCTTAGGGTCAACGCGGACGCGTTTTTTTCTGGCATATAAATTCTCGCGATTCCTTGAGCGCTCGAGATTTATGTACAAAATCTAACTTAATGAGTCTTACCGGTACTCGTTTGCTTTTATCTCGCCTTAAGCCAGCCAAAGGCTGAATCGATAACCCGACGTTTCACTTCTGTGCCGCGGTCATGGAGAGCCGAGATTACCTTCAGCCTCGTGAACGTAACATCACGTCCAGTTTACAGGTGAAACGGCACGCATGACCGGATGTCGCGTTTCGTGGTAGTGACGGGTTGCGTGTCTCTTAGGCGAGGAATCGCAGCAGCCGACATGGCCGCACGCTTGGCACTCGCGAAGTGCCACCCAAATTGATCCTTCAACAAACACATGCATTTGGTGTTTAGGCTGGGGAAAATCCCGTTCGCTTATTCCCTTCAAAAACCCACACCTGCCAGCCATACCGTACCTCCTTGGGAATATTTTTCACGCGTCCGTGCCAATCCTAACCGCCAGATGAAGATCATGATTTAAACCTGTACTGGATGTGCGGGCCGGCCAGAACTCACTGTGACAAGCTGGCGTCGCCGAGCCTGAATCCGATCTCTTACTGATCTTTGTAGGTAAGTACCCGGCCCCAAAGACTTTTGGTTCCCCAGATGCCTGACCGCAGGCATTCGAGCTGAACGATTTGGCTGTGGTCCACGAAAAGGTTGACTTCGGGTCCATAATTCTTGATGTACCAACCGAAGACTTCCGGCTCAGCAGCCTCAAACATCACGTGTTCCAGACCTACCTCTTTGACGAACTTTGCTGGCACATCCGTGCGCCATGACCTCACGTTTTCCGTGATCCCTTCAGATTCAATCATGATTATATAGGCTCCGGCGTCGAGATAGCGTTTGGCGCGAAGAACCGCCCAATCGGGATCCTGACTGCCTTCAGACACGAGTTCAGCCGCTGCGCTCGCGCCGCCAGCACCGAACTGAATGCCCACCTCCGGTTTGGCCTTAAGGCCAACTTTTTGCACCTTCTCGACCAGCCGCAGAACGTCATCCACAGGAACCGTGATAAAGCCCGTGGAGATCTCCACTATGTCAAATCCGAGATCCTTGCACTCCTTGACGTATTTATCCACCACCACGTTTCCCTGCGTCAGGACATACTCGATAAAGCCACCGGTGGAAACCAGCGCGTTGTTCGAGTGGCAAAGGTCGATCAACTCCTTTAAGGCGCTGCGGGGCATGAGAGAGAATGAACCGCCGGCGAATTTTAATGCATCGACATAGGAACCAACAGTCTCAAATATATCCAGAAGGTAACGCTTTCCCATTGGCGTGTAGTACGGTCCCCGGATTTCCGTTAGGCCCCTGTTGCGAGGCTTAGCCTGGCGTCGATTGAGCCTGACAAAGGAAAAAGCCCTTTCACTGTGCTCCGCTCGTGCCATAGAAGTGTTCCTCCTTCTGCGAAACCTTAGTTCGCCCTAGCGTTCATGATTCTTCCTGTATGAACGGATAGACCAGTCTCATGGCTTTTCGAGCTGCCCGTAAGGTTTCCCTCGCTTCTGCCTGGGCTTTGCTCTGGCCATTGGTAAGGATCTTTGTAACCATGTCCGGTTCGGCGGCATACCGCGCTCTTCGCTCACGGAGCGGGGATAAAAATCGGTTAAGCGCGCTTTGGAGTCTGGCCTTGACTTCAACATCTCCAACTTGTCCGGCCTCGTAGCGGCTTTTCAATTGCTGCACTTCGTTTTCCAATGGCTCCTCCATCGGCTTTGTATGCTCCCGAATGTTTGATGAAGTGGACTATACCGGCGACATCAATCGATACATTGAGGAACGAGGCTTGGGCCCGCATGCGCTGGCGGTCTCTCGGGAAGAATTCAAAGCTCGGCCAGTGGGTAAAAAGAACTCGATCAAATCCGCCCTGATGGATAGGATGATGAAAAGCGTTCTCAAGAAAACCGTCGGTTATCAAGCCGATCCCCACAAAGGTTCCTAAAACGTGGCTTCTTCCACATCGCGAAAAGGAGGCCCATTGCCCCCGCTGTGGTAGACGGCTCGATCCGGCTGACGGTCAACCACCGCTACGCCTACGTCTGCCGAACTGTCAAAGGCGAACCTGAATTTTTAAGGAGGAATGAAGCATCGCAT
The DNA here is from genome assembly GCA_050735755.1 of Binatia bacterium. Lineage (GTDB taxonomy): Bacteria > Desulfobacterota > Binatia > UBA9968 > UBA9968 > DATMAM01. Next base: position 6,451 of record JBOHVR010000407.1, on the reverse strand, counting down.
GGCTTCTCCGTTTTCACACAAGCTTGCGGGCCCGTTGCCGCCCAGGATTTCTATCTCATCGGAAAACACGTACGCAGCTGGACCTGCATCCCATTGCACGTAAATCAATTCCCTGCCGAGGTTCTCAATTTCGTAGCGAATGGTTCCTTGACTTAGAGGCGCAATAACTCCAGTGTGATTACGAATCATCTTTTTGGCGCGACAGCGCTTTCCCGTTCTTTTGGTGTCAATCATAATCCTTGCCTCCCAGATGCGTTTTTACCAACCGGAACAGCACGGTCCAGGACTAACTATGTCTCAGGAAAATCGCGAGTTGCCAGAAGCTGCTAGCGGAATAGATCAGGATGGCTATTTAGGGTTGGGCCTCTGAGTCGGCCCATGCATATAGGAGAACTTTTGGCTAAGCGCATCATTCATGAACTACTATAGCCCTCCCACGCCTCATTTCAACCCGGATTCCGCAGTTGAGTTTTTTACGGAGGTGAGTTTGACGCCGGCTGTGAAGTCAGAAACGGCAGCCGCGGGATCAAATCGTCTGGATGAGTGGGGGGCTCATCGCTCAAAGACCATTCCAGCTGCGCCGCAATTGGCAGCCCCTCGGATAACGTACGCAGACGCCTAAGAAACTCCGAGCGCTCCTCTTTGGGCACAGCAAAACGAACCTGTACCTTGCGCCACCGACTGATCAGATCCGCTCCCACCTTCGGCCCGACGGTGGACCTCCCGCAGGTAACGAGAGCACCGCACGGCGCGTACTCTCCCTCATTTGGCCGCGGACAGGTGCATGCCGGTGTGGTAAGCTCGCTGGTAAAAGAAACGTTTTCACCGCTGATCTGGAGATCTTTGACGAAGCCAGCGTGACAATGTCCCGCCCCAAGTCCGGCTCTTTAATTTGTGAGAGAGTCCCCCCGAGAATTTCTTTCTGTGCGACTGCCGCCTTATCCGACACTGCCCTCCAGGCTTACACCCAAGAGCTTCTGAGCTTCCACGGCAAACTCCATTGGAAGCTCGTGGAAAACCTGCTTGCAGAAACCGCTGACGATCATGTTAACGGCGTCTTCCGGCGAAATGCCGCGCTGCCCGTAGTAAAAACACTGGTCCTCACCGATCCTCCCCGAGTCCGCACAACGCTGCAATTCTCGTCCATGACAGCAACGTCCGCGGTTAGCTTTATGCTTCTTCAGTTGCCCTTCAGCTCGCTGTTGTCATGTCCGTCATACGAAGCGCAGGACATCGAACAAAGCCCTATTCGCTCTTTTGTAATAGTCTGCGTTAATCTTGACGTAGTCCTTCCATTTGTCTGGTACTGCCGCCTCCTCGAAAATAGCTTCGACCGGGCGGACAGGCTCACAGGCCCCACAATTGATACATTCTACGGGATCGATGTAGAGCTGACGCGTTTTGCCGAAGGCCTCCGCCTCGTTCTTCCTCGGATGGATGCAGCCTTTCAACAACCTTGAGTGAAGGCAGAAAGGGTTTTGCAGTGGCCCTATTGCTTGGCCAGTCATAGGGACACAAATCAGCAAGCGCTGATGGGCTCCACGCTCGCGCCGACAGTTTAGTCATAAACTCGGCCTCAGAGATGAGCCCGTTCTCATGACACACGCCTAAAAAGTCGCCGCGAGCGTGATGTCAGTGTGCCCCATAAACGATATCGATCAGCTTAATATCGAAAGTCAAATCTTTTCCCGCCAGAGGGTGGTTGGCATCCAGAATCACTTCCGATTCGGTGACCTCGGTTACGGTTACGTCCATGGGCGGTCCGTCGGGTTGAGCGATTTGCACCCGTTGACCCAAACTCGGTTCCAGTTGTCCCGTGAACTGGCTCTTATCGAGCACCACGACCATATCTTCCTGGTATGGCCCAAAGGCTTTTTCCGCGGGTAGCTCTGTTGTTTTCGAATCACCGGGATTCATTCCGACCACGGCTTCCTCAAAGCCCGGGATGACTTGACCCTCACCGATGGTAAACTGCAGCGGTTCACGATCAGAGGCATCGAATACAGACCCGTCTTGCAGTTTTCCGCTATACTGAACCCTGACAGTATCCCCGTGTTTTACCTGTCTCATGAGTCCCTCCTTTTTTTTAATTTAAAGAATTATCTAGAAAACGAGTTCCCCGACGTCTTTTATCGGTCTTCCCACAATGGGTTTAATTTTTTCATGCAGCCGAGAGGCGAAAGCCGTATTAAAGCAATAGATTTCGGCAAAATAGACTTTGCCGTCCAGCTCGTTGCCTATTAGAAGCGTGGTCGGTTCGATGAGATCAACATCTTTCAAGATACCCTTTTCTCCTCTAACGGACCGCTCACCCAACCCCGACCACCTGGGCGGCCACTGAATCTTCGGGTGTTCTCGTAATCGCATAAGCATTCCCGCCTAAGAAAAATTCTCACGCCACATAGCAGGCGCGCGGTTGGCTAATATTCCGATACCTCATAAATCGAGCCGGCTGGAACTGAAATGCAGGACGAAGTTTTTGAAGAATTAGATTCGAGGAATTCGAAAGGCTCTTTCGTATCTCTTCTTTTCCTATAGCGCAGGTTCTGTTTTGTCAAGGCAGTCCTTATGTAAGAGACCCGTTGAAACATGGGAAGTATAGTCGGGGACGTAAATCGTCGTCTTTTTCGGATCGATACCGACGCTCACGTAATCCAGCACCATGTCATGGACATTCTCAGCCACTTGCGCCAGCTTGTCAGGACGTTCTCAATTCTTTTTCAAATACTCAACGCCACAACATAGTGATTGCTCTCCTGAGCTTCTTATAGTTAAGGCACAGTCGGGAGCGCCCCCCCGGCATCAGCATGAATTTCGCTGTTTAGCGAACGGTGTCTTGAAATGAGACAGTTCCCTTGTAGACTTTTTAGAGAAGAACGGGTCGAAGTATGGAGGGAAGTTTGATGGCCGATCAGAACCTAATTCAATCGGTGAACCCGGCGACTGAACAGGTTATCGCAACTTTTGAACCTATGTCGCCAAAGGCTATAGACCAAGCCCTTGATAAAGCGCGAAATGGCTTCACTGTATGGCGTAATTTGGGGTTTTCGGAACGAGCCAGAGTCTTCCGCCAGGTCGCCCTTTACTTGCGGGAACACAAATCGCGCCTGGCTGGACTCGTGACTGCTGAGATGGGGAAGCCCATCCTTCAGGCTGAAGCCGAGGTAGAAAAATGCGCATGGAATTGTGAGTTCTATGCGGATCAAGCCGAAGGGTTCTTGTCTAAGGAGCCCCACCCTTCGGATGGCGAAAGCTATGTTGATTTCATCCCTCTCGGCGCTGTCCTGGCCATCATGCCGTGGAACTATCCTCTGTGGCAGGTGTTTCGCTTTGCTGCTCCCGCGCTCATGGCAGGGAACGCAGCAATTCTAAAGCACGCCTCCAATGTGCCGCAATGCGCCTTGGCCATTGAGGAATTATTTCGCGCCAGTGGGTTACAAGACGGCGTGTTTCAAAGTTTTCTGATTTCCGGCTCTGCGGTAAACAGAATCATCGAGGATCCGAGAATCGCGGCCGTCACCCTGACCGGTAGTGATGAAACAGGAAGTAAGGTTGCGCAAGCAGCCGGGCGAGCAGTCAAAAAAATGGTCCTGGAACTTGGCGGCTCGGACCCCTTCATTGTCCTTGATGACGCGGATATTGGAGCCGCGGTCGAAACAGGAGTCCGAGCTCGCTACCAAAACACGGGTCAGAGTTGCATTGCCGCAAAGCGCTTTGTAATCGTTGAATCCGTCTTTGATGATTTTCAACAGCGCTTTGTCGAGGCCGTCCAGAGGTTGCGTGTAGGCGATCCAACTGATCGCACGATCCAGATTGGTCCACTGGCACGAAGCGACTTACGCGAGACGGTGGAATTACAGGTGCAGCGCTCCGCGAGTCAAGGCGCTAAGCTTATCACTGGCGGCAAACGCCTGGATGGGCAAGGCTACTTCCTGCAACCGACCGTCCTGGCGAACGTGAGATCACCCATGCCGGCATATTGCGAGGAGGTCTTTGGTCCAGTCGCCTCGCTGATTAAGGTTCGCAACACCGAAGAGGCAATTCAGGTGGCAAACGACTCTCCTTACGGTCTGGGGTCGAATTTATGGACCCGCGATCTGGATCGAGCTCGGGCCATCGCCCGCAAAATTGAGTCCGGTCAAGTTTTCATCAACGGGATGGTCGCTTCCGATCCGCGCCTGCCTTTTGGCGGCATTAAGAGGTCGGGTTATGGCAGGGAGCTTTCAGCGTATGGAATCAAAGAATTCGTGAACATTCAGACGGTATGGATTGAACCGGCCAGAACGTAGCGCCGCCCTCATAGCCTTATTGATTTCGCCAGCAATCCTCATCGCATCACGAGACACAAATCGCTGTCCCGGCTGCGTTGCGGGAGCTGACACAAAGCAGCTCGGATCTCATGGCGCTCCTGATCAGTGGCGCTCCGCTGCGCTACGAAAACAAGCTTTTTAAACTGTGGCGTCGCCTTCTACAAAGGGCAGGGACTGGCGCAAAGCATTGGGATGAGCTTGAAGGAGCGGCAGGCGCGATTGTGACACCGTCTGAGGCGATTATTTTTCGAGTGCCCGCTTGATTTCGAGAAACCGCAGCAGGCCCGTCTGCGTGACCATGCCGACCATCTCATCTCCTTGCATCACCAAGAGGCGACCCAAGTTTCCTTGGGACATTCTTCTTAGGGCCTCTGACAAAGGCGTCTCCCGGCGAATTGTCATCTCGTCATTCAGTGGCGTCATGACTTGAGCGACCGTTTTGCCGGCTTGCTCGATTTCAGCGACGTCCTTCACGCCGGCAACAGAGATCACGCCAAGTACCTTTCCGTTAGTCGTGACCGGAAAACCGTGATAACCGTAGCGGAGGAAGTAATCATAAATGATTCGTTTTAGTGATAAATCTGCTGACGCGGTCACGACGTCGCGGATCATGACATCCTCGACCCGCGTCCCTTCGAGAGATTTCCTCAGCGCCAGCTCCTGGTAACTGCCTTCGGCCATACCGCGGAGAAACATGCCGATCAAAATGATCCAGATGCCGCCGATCAGGCCGCCGGAAAAGATCTGCAGGCCTCCAAGAATCATCAGAGCGATCGCCAGGCCTTTGCCCCAGTCGGAAGCCAGTCGTGTAGCGTCGAGCATGGAACCGGTTTTCCACCACCAGAACGCGCGCAGCACACGACCCCCGTCCAAGGGAAATCCGGGAAGCAGGTTGAAAACGCCAAGGGCGACGTTAATCCAAGTCAGGTAACCAAACACCTCGACCACAATCGAAGGTTGTTCCCCGCGCAGCAGATTTGCGATGAGCCAAAACAAAAATGCCAGCGCGAAGCTTGTCAGCGGCCCGACCGCGGCAATCTTGAACTCGGTTTTAGGGTCGCTTGCGTCTTCAGAGAGCCGCGCCACACCGCCGAAAATGAACAGCGTGATCTCCGGAATCTTTATTCCGGAGCGCATTGCCATAAACGCATGAGAAAGCTCATGCGTCACAATCGAAAGGAAGAAGAAAAATGTCGCCAAAAAACCCACCGTCCAGTAGGTTTGCGTGGACTGGCCCGGATAGGCGTTAGGAAAATATCCCGCGGAAAGGCTCCAGAGCACGAGGGCAAACACGATGAACCAGGAGTAGTCAAGTTTGATCTGGATGCCTCTCACGCTAAAGAGTCTGAGACCACTCGTCTTCTCGTTTGTTGCTTCGGCCATAAAACCTCCATTCGGTTGCAGATGCCCAAAAACAAAAAAACCGACGATTCTTTGGATCTCGAATGCGCTCGAAAGGAGAATGCTTGCGAATTTCAGGTCGAGCTTCGGCTTTTTCTTCAAAAGTTCGGTAAGTTCCGCCAGTTGCTTCGCCCCTTTAGGCTGGGTTTCCCGGAGAGTAGCGCATATTTCTGAACTCATTACCAGGCGCTCTTTCTCGGTCTGATTTCACGAGCCGAGTCGGTCTCACCTCCCCATCTTTTTGGCAATTTGGATGCCAGGAAAGCCGCGCCAAGACCTGTAGATTTTCAGTAAGAAGTTGCGGAGCAGCTATCGACTCCCGCTCTCCCTGTGTGCAGATTCATCACATAGACTTTTGCTTTGTGTATAAAAGGGGACCGAAGAGAGAGGAAGTGTTAAGAATAGACTTTCTCGACAATGATTGTCGGCGAGAACCGTGCATAATATTCAAATCTTGCCGCGCCGGAGCGCATCATGGCTGCCAACTGAACAGCCTGAGAATCTCTCCCTTCTGGGTCTGCCGGGGCAGATAGCCCGGCATTCAAGGCGATGCATGCACCGGACTCGCAAATTTCCCGGAAATCATCGGTCCAAAATAATCGCGCGACCGTCCTAATAACGAGAACCGACCTCGCTTGCTGCTTCAAACTTGGGACTAATGAATACCTTCTTGCTCTTGCATGCATAAAAGCTATTCTTCCTCACCCAAAAAACTGCCCCATCCCACACTAGGCATGCTG